>CAZLTD010000145.1:0-12828 GCA_964562385.1 uncultured Desulfobacula sp. | reverse complement strand
ATCTATCTTGGATCTGATCGGGTTTGCCTGCTTCACCCCGTGAATGGATACAAGATTATAAAATGATTGAGTGTACGAAGAGTGTACTAAAAATGTCAAACAGGAGCAATATTTACCTGTTTATTTTAAATAAATAAGAAGATCGAACCTAATATGATTACATAGAAATATAGTGAAGCGATGATGAAAGCTCATTTGAAATGAGTTTTCATCATCGCTTTAAAGCCCACAGCGACACCTTTTCGGGACCCGGATACGGCAACTATTTTGAAAACTCCTGATACCATTGCTGTTTCTCATTTTCATCCATGAAAAAGGAGTATTTGCCGCTGGCACGCTCACTGATTACCAGATCAATAAAAAAATCATAGATTGCATTTTCTGCCAGGGTATTTGCCACAAGCGATGCATTCTGGGCATCCAGAAAATGGATAATGGATATGGCGCCTTTTGAATAGGCATCCTGTACCAGATCCAGATTTCTTTTAGCGGCCCTGGCACTCATACTCGACAGTTCTATACTCGGGTAAGAGGCACTTAAATCCATCAGGGCAGACCGGATATTTTCCGAGATCTGATTTTTAACATGGTATTTATAAAAAGTGAGTTGGTTCCGTGTTTCCAGGGCCTTGATTTTTGATGCGGACTTGGCCCCGCCCTCGTAAAATGGCAGATCAATATTCAAAGACAGCGCCCAGGCCGTATCCTCGGGCTCATTGACAAGGTCGCCTAAATTTCCGGGAAGCGATGCCGCATTGAAGTCACTGCCCTCCCCGGATCGTGAAAAGGTGTTGCCGATCTTGCCGTTCACAAACACGTTGGGAGACCAGTAGGATTTTTTGGCAGACGCGTAGAGCGCTTCCTGAACAAGGATCTGTTCATTTATCGCCTTTAGTTCAGGCGAGGCGACCAGGCCTTTTTTGACAATAAAATCCCTTACTTTTTTAAAGCTTTTCGGGTTGTCGATCTTCAGTTCTGAGCGGATTTTAGGGTCAGTGATAAAAAAGGTGGACCCATCCAGGTGGATATCCTCAACAACGGTGTCTGCTTCAAGCTCAAGGTTCAGCACCTGGTTAAGATGAAGCCTGGCTTTACCCAGCCGGGACAGTGAATCTAAAAGGGACGCATAGGCGTTGGCAGATTCGCTTTCCAGGCGAAAGACATCCGAGGGACTTGAGTAACCGGCCTTATACCGGTTGTTGGCCAGTTTTAAGTTGTTCCTGATCAGTTTGAGATTGTCCAGCTGAATTCTTGCATTTGCGATAGCCTTTAGCGCGGTCAAATAGGCAATACAGGTTTCCAGAATAATATCGAGCTCTTCCTGGTTTTCAGACAATTGTCTGACCTGCTGTTGATGTTTCCGGGTCGTCAGATTGGTCATCACCTGGTCGGAATACAACAGCTGGCTGACGCCGGCGGTGATTTCCCAGGACCGTTCACTGATACCCATCAGCGCCGAGGTATGATCGTCATCGATCATGGTACCGTTCAGGCCGGCATTCAATTGGGGATAAAAACGGGAAAGGACTTTTTTAACATCCATCTCCCCGGCCCGGGTCTCTTTTTCTTTGGCCTTGAGGATCAGATTGTTACTCAGGGCTCTGTTAACAGCACCCAGAAGGTTTAACGACTCCCCGGAACCGTCAATACCCAGTTGTGCTTCTATCAGCCCGCCGGAACTTCCCGTGGCAAGGTCCGACAGGACAATATCCTTTACCGGCGTCTTGGCAGCAGGCTTTGGTTTTTGGACAACCGCATCTGTTTTTTTCTGAACAGCGGCCGGTGAAGCCTGCCTGATTGCGGAATTGTAATTGATCAGTTCCGCTTTGGCAAGAACGGCAAAGCCTGGCGAAATATCAAGCTGCCGGGCCGTCTGCATATTTAATACAAGGCTCTCCTGCGACGTGAAGCCGACCTTGAAATCTTTGGGGTTCTCATCTAACAGAACCCGCTGGATCATAAGAGCGATCCGCCGGGAAAATTTCTGAGTAACGGCAGATCTGTCAAATCCGGCCAAAAGCCCTTTCTCAATAAGCGAGCGGTCGTGAAGGGAAAAAGAGGCGATTTTGTTCTGGTTGAAATAGGAGATAAGCCGGGTCAGTTCTTCTTTGTCCAGCTGTACAAGATCGGTGATAATGACCGCATCAATTGAAGGGTCCATCTGAGAGATAACAGGGTCTGCCCGGTTGCCCACCGGCATCAAAACAATATCCGCCTGGATATCTTTTGTGATATTTTCCAGGGTTGTTCTTTCCGACTTGAGCGATTTATCAATGGAACGGTCATATAACAGGGCGGCCTTTTTAAAATCTACCACCTCTCGCAGCTGATCGACATTGGCCTTTAAATCCGGGGACAAAAGAACATAGGTGAAATTGTGCTTCATGCTTTTTCCCTTATGAAAAGGGATGCCCTGAAGCTGTGAATTGATGATCATTCCGGATATGACGGGTTTGGGAAATCTTTCCATCCGGCCCAGAAGATGGGAACCCAAAGGGCCCAGGGCCAGGATCATGTCAATATCGGGATTAGACATCATCCGGTTCAAATCGCTGGTCAGCCCTTTCTCACTGCAGTTGGAGATCCGATGATGATCTGATGAGAACCGGACCCTAAATTCCCCTTTTGTCAGGGAGAATGTCTCTTTTTTTATCTGTTCAAGCACATGGCGCTGTTGGGTCGCCTGACAATCGTCAAGGATACCGATAACAAATTCATCCGAAGCAAAGGATACAGAGATTGACGCCAAAAGGCCGGCAATCAGCAAAAGCGGATAAAAGAATAGGTTCAGATGCTTCATTTGACACTCCCACGGTTTGTTGCATTAATTTTGAAAAACAAGGTATAGAGGACCGGAACAAAAAACATGGTCAGGACCGAGGCAAACACAAGTCCGCTGATGATGGTGACGGCCATGGAAACAAAAAAGGCATCCAAAACCAGGGGAATCATCCCAAGGGCGGTGGTGGATGCAGCCATCATCACCGGGGTCAGCCTGCTGACACCGGAGTCCATGACCGCAGTAAACTTATCCTTGCCCTCGTTTATCTGGAGGTTGATTTCATCGATCAGGACAATGGCGTTTTTAATCAGCATGCCTGACAGGCTTAAAAACCCCAGGATGGCCATAAACCCAAACGGCTGGCTTGTGCCCAACAGACCCGCGGTCACACCGATCAGGGCCAGCGGAACACAAAGCAGGATAATCAGCGGCTGCTTTATAGCATTAAAAAGCGAAACAACAAGTACGACAATAACCAAACCGACAATCGGCAGCAGACCGAACAGCGATGCCTGTGCTTCGGCAGAGTTTTCAAGCTCCCCGCCCCATTCAACATGGTAGCCTGTGGGCAGCTCCAGTTTTTCAACGGGTTCCATCAATGCCGCCTGTAGTGTGCTGGTCATGACGCCGAACTTTGGGTCACACTTGACAGTCAGGGTTCGCATCCGGTTAAGCCGCCAGATGATTTCATCCTCAAAAACCGTCTCAAACCCTTTGACCACCTGTCTTAGCGGGATCATGCGGCTGGCTTTGGGGCTCCAGATCTGCAGGTTTTTAATACTCTCCACGTTGATGCGTTCCTCTTCCTGGGCACGGATATAGATGGGCAAAAATTCGTCCTGATCACGGAACAGGCCGACCACCCTGCCCGATTCAAATGCACCCTTGAGCACCTTTGCCACATCCGGCTTGGTAATTCCGTTCAGGTTTGCCTGTTCGTCCGCCAGCACCACCCGGATGGATTTCACCCGTTGCTCCCAGTCATTACTCAATGAGGTGGCCATGCCGGTATCATCCATAATACTGGTCACGGTTGATGAAATTTCCCGCAGGATATCTGCATCAGGTCCGATGATTCTCAGTTCTACCTTTGGACCGCCGGATCCCAGGACAAATTTTTCAATTTTCACCCGCCCTTCTGGAAAGTGATCAAACAGATAGGTGTTAACTTCCTGCATCATGCCGTCAATAAGGCGGTAGTCATCAACATCGACTAAAAACTGCACATAGGCAGGATTTTCAAGTTCCGGGGAATAGGTAAGCATGAATCGTAATGCCCCTTTTCCGATCAGGGTGGTGACATGGTTTACATCCTCCCGGCTTTGCAGGTAGCTTTCTATCTGAGCTGCCGTATCCCGGGTTTCATTGATATGGGATCCCTGGGGCAGCCAGAAACCAACCATGAACTGCGGCCGGGTGGAATCGGGGAAAAAACTTTTTGATACATTCCCGAATCCCTTTAATGAAATGACAAAAAGCACCACCACGATAAGGGCGGTCACCCATTTGAAGCGGATGCATGTCTTCAATCCCGTGCGGTATAGTTTAAAAAATCTGTTTTCCTGATCTTCAGAGGACTGGGATCTATTTTTATCTGATGGTTTTAAAAACATGACGCCCAAAAGCGGGGTCACGGTAACGGCTGTCACCCAGGACATGGAGAGCGAATATAAAATGACCTGATACAGGGATTTGCAGTATTCACCGGTACTGTCTTTGGATGTCCCGATGGCGGCAAAGGCAAGAATCGCAACGGCTGTGGCACCCAGAAGTGGAATGGCGGTCTGTTTTACCACGGCAATGGCAGCCTCTTTTCTGCCGATGCCCTGCTTTATTTTTGCCGACATGCCGTCAATGACGACAATGGCATTATCCACCAGCATCCCCAAAGCAATGATGAGAGCCCCCAAAGAAATTCTTTCAAGTGAGACCGCATTGATCTTCATCAGGATAAAGGTGGCAAAAATGGTCAAAATAAGAATAAAGCCGATAATCAGGGAGCTTCGAAATCCCATGAACAGCATGAGCACCACGATGACAATGGCAACTGCCTCCACCAGGTTGATCAGAAAGCCTGAAATGGCCTTTTTAACACTTTCAGACTGGTAGGAAATGGCCGAGATTTCTATGCCCAACGGGGTATCTACCTCAAGTTGTGCAAGCCTTTTTTTCACGGCCTCACCCATGACCACGGCATTTCCGCCGGAAACCGTTGAGATACCGATCCCGATGGCCACCTTACCGTCATAGTGCAAAATTGTTTTCTGGGGTTCTGCATACCCCCGTGAAACGTTAGCCACATCCTTTAAATAGACCTGTTTGTCGGAATTGGGGATGGGGATCAAGAGGCTTTCAAACTGCTTAACGTCACTAAAGGTGCCGGTGGCCTCGATCCTTATAAACTCCGGCCCCACCTTGACCCTTCCGGCATCTGCCACCAGGTTTTTCGCCTGGACCGCTTTTTCTATAGCAGACTCCGGCACCCCAAGCTGTGACATCCGGTCCCGGTCAAGCTCGATAAAGACTGCCTCATTTCTCATACCGTAGGTTTCAATTTTAGCCACATCCTGTACCAGCAGCAGTTCCCTGCGAAGCATTTTGACATACTCTTTGAGTTCGGCATAGGAGTATTCATCACCGGTTACGGCCAAAAACACACCGTAAACATCGCCAAAATCGTCCACAACAACGGACGGTCCGGCCCCCGGCGGAAGGTTGGACTGGGCATCATTGACTTTTCTTCTCAATTCATCCCATACCTGTGGCAGGGTCTCTTTATTGTATTTATTTAAAATAGTGACGGTGAGCGTAGACATACCCGGAATGGACCGGGATGTGACCTCGTCAAGCTGGCCCATTTTCTGGACGGCAAGCTCCAGTTTATCTGACACTTCCTTTTCAACTTCCAGGGCTGATGCGCCGGGATACGGTGTAATGACCAGGGCATCCTTGATAGTGAATTCCGGGTCTTCCAGCATGCCCAGTTTGGTGAACGAGATAAATCCGCCACCAAGCATCACAAGCGTTAAGACAATGGTGATAACCTTTTTTTCAATTGCAAATTTTGCCAGGTTCATGAGATTGTTCCAGGATTTTTCAGATTAATTTTCATATTTGCGGACACCCATATTTTCACGCAGCTGCTGTACCCCTGATGCTGCAATGATATCCCCTTGTTTAAGACCGGATTTAACCAGGATGCTGTTACCGGACATCTCTCCGACAACGATGGGCTGCCTTTTTACCTGGTTGGTATCTGTGTCGATCAGCCACACAGAGGAATTTTTCTGCTCATCCGAAAAAACAGCCTTAGCCGGGATCATGATGGTGCTGCTGTGGCCGGTGGCTGAAGGAGACACAATAAGACGCGCTGTCATGCCCGGCAGAATGGAGAGATTTTTTGGCGGGGAAAAGCCCAGCGTTATTTCAAAGGTCCGGGTCATTGGATCGGCGGTTCCGGCAGTCTCTTTTACCCTGGCTTTGAATTGCTCACCCGGGAAAGAAGAAATCTCGATCATGGGGTTAAAATCCTTTGTCAGTTGAGCCATGGAGGCATTTTTATCCACCCGGGCATAATCGTTTTCAGGGATATCCACCACAAGCTCAAGGGATGAATCATCCTGCAGAACAAGAACGGTCTGTTTGGCCTGGATATTTTGAAAATTCTCCACCAGGGTCTTGGCAACCAGGCCTGAAAAAGGAGCTCTTAAAATGGTATCGTCAAGTGTTTTCTGAGCAGCTGAAACAGCTGCCTTGGCCACTTCAAAATTCCGCCTGGCAACATCAAGATCCCGTTTGGAAATAGTATTGTTTTCATACAGTTCACGCGCCCGCTCATAATCGGCCCTGGCAGCATTTAACTCGGCCGTGGCAGACCTGACCGCAGTTTCAAAGTCCCGGGGATCAAGTTTTCCCAGAACCTGGCCACGGCTTACTCTCAGCCCCTCTTTTACCGGAAAGGCTTCAATTTTGCCGGGCACTTCAAAGGCCATAAGCACTTCCTGGGCAGCTGTAATCTTACCCGGGAACTCAAGCTGGCCGGTTTGGCCGGACTGATTAATCTGAAGGTACTTTACCGGCCGGATCAGCACTTTTTCTTCACTGACTTCTTCCCGGCCGCAGCCAATGGTGAGAATCAGGATCAAAAGAAGAGACAGCCTTGCGATTGGAATAAAAGGAATGGGAATACCGAATTTTTGCATGTTGACTCCTAAATTTAGACTAAAAACTATTCTGGAAGATTTTTCGAAGAATCACATACTGCACATGAATGGTCAAGCAAAATTTAGATGGATAATGGCCGCGCATACCCTGATGTAAGATTGTTTTTCGTCTCTGTTCAATATTTTGAATTCGCCCCCGGGAGATTTCAGGGATTTGACCGTATTTTGAGATATTACAGTGATGGACCTATGCTTAAGTGTTGGTTAGGGTTCACTCAATAATTAATTACCAAAATGTAAAGTCATTTTTGAGTGGGCCCTTAACCTGCGGTAAAGTTGCCCAACTGCTATGTCCGGGCCCTTTGGTTTAAAAAAGTATTGACAAGTCAATAGCATATCGTTAGCTTAACAGTGTTAATTGAACACTGTTAAGCTAACGATAAAACCTTTACTTTGAGATACCAAATGCCTAAACCAGCACGGAACCCCGGGGATATTGAAATCATAAAAGAGAAAATTCTTGATGTGGCTCTGGACATCCTGTTTGACCAGGGTTTTTCTAACTTAAGCATGCGTAAAATTGCCCTGGGGACAAAAATGACCGCTGCCAATATTTACAATTATTTTTCAAACAAAGATGAAATTTACCTGGCCATCCAGACCCGGGGGTTTGCGCTGTTGTATGAAGACTTTAGTGACATTGCGAAAAACAATAAAGATCCTTTTGTCCGGATGCGGCAGATGATTCAGGCCTATATTGATTTCGGGTTAAACTGCCCGGATCAATACGAAATCATGTTTTCTAAAAATACACCCAAATACAGCGATTATATCGGCACCAGGCTTGAGCCTTCCGCCACGCTAGAAAAACAGACCGCTCTGGGTGTGGCACGGATTTCAACCCAGACCATTCTTGAAATGACAAAAGAGAATCCATGTCCCGAGACGGCCGGATATCAAACCATACGGCTCTGGACCGCCCTGCACGGAATTGTCTCGTTGATGAACAGCCGGGTGCTCAGGGAAGTAAACCAGGATACAACAACAACCATTGCGAAATTAACCGAGGACCTGATGAGGCCGTTTCTTCAAAACGAAAGCGGAGAACAAACATGCTGAACACACTGACCCATTGTACCCTTAAGCTTATGGCCCTCCAGTTTAATCTGCGGCCCGGTTTGAGAAAACAGATGAAAGGCCGTGACGGGTGGATAAATTTTTCAGTGGGGTTTAAATCCCGGACCATTGACCAGGCCATTGTTTTTGAAAACGGCCGGGTGCGGGTGCACGGATATATCCCCGAGGATGTTGATGTTACACTGAAATTCCAGGAGGATGCAGCCCTTAAAGAAATGGCGTTGAACACCCCCAATGAAATGCTCAACCTGATTTTAAAAAACAGGATGGTTCTGGATGGAAACCTGGCCTGTCTGCAGATATTCAATTTTTATATATCCCTTTTGATGGGACCGGTTCATAAAAAAATGCTTGCCCGTTCTCGTAAAAGAGACGTTAAAGCCAGAAAAAATAATTTCGGCAACTGCCAACCCGGCCTGTCAACCATACTTTCAGACAGAAAGCACTACCGGATGAAAGGGGACGCTTTGGCAGACAAAAGCGTCAAATTTCTCGACGACCCATATCTGTCTTTTTTGGGTCCCAACGATTTTCCACGGCTTAAAATTTTTCTTGATTCCCATTTTGATACCCGCCCTGAGATCTGTGCTGAACGCCCGCTGCTGATGACCCAATGGTTTCGTGATAATGGTTTTGAAACAGACCCACAGGGAAAACCATGGCGCCCTGAAATGCGACAGGCTTTGGCGTTTAACCATATGATGGTGAACAAAAAACCGGTGATCCGAAAGGACGATCTTCTGGCCGGAACCACCAGTTCAAAGACCGTGGGGGTGACTGTTTTTCCCGATGGCCAGGGCACAATGATCTGGGGCGAACTTAATAGTCTTGATAAAAGAGAGCTCATCCCTTTTACCTGCTCTGCTAAAACCGCCAGAACACTGCACCACGATGTTCTTCCCTTCTGGAAGCATCGCAATTTCAGGGAGTATGTCCGCCACCATTTCAACTATCCTGTGTGCCAGAAACTGGATGAACGGTTTGTGGCCTATTTTGTGTGGAAATCAGTGGGCATCTCACACACCATTCCAAATTTCAAGCGACTGCTTGATAAAGGCACATCCGGGCTCATCAATGATATCCACACACGGTTAAAGGACCCGGAGCTTACAAAAGAACAAAAAGAGTCGCTTTCTGCCATGGAAATTGCCCTTGAAGGCGTTGAGCTGTTTGCCCAAAATCTTGCCGGACAGGCCTTGGAGCTGCTTTCATTGACAACCGATCCAAAAAGAAAAAAAGAGCTGGAGAAGCTTACCTATATTTGCGGGAATGTACCTCAAAAGCCTGCAAAAACTCTTGCTGAGGCCGTCAATGCTGTTTGGATCTCATGGATCGGCCTGCACATGGAAAATTCAAACACCGGTTTTTCCCTGGGCCGGCTGGATCAACTGCTTCAACCCTATTTTGAAAAGGATATGGAGAAACTCGGTTCACCAGAAGAAAAAAAGAGATATATTAAGCAGGCCATAGAGATTACCGGCTGCCTGATCATGCGGCTGACCGATCATGTCCCCCTTTTGCCGGATATCGCCAATTATCTTTTTGGCGGCGCTGCCTCAACCCAGGCCATTACCCTGGGCGGGGTGACCCCGGATGGAGAGGACGGCGTCAATGATATGACCTATATTTTCTTAAAGGCGGTCGAACTTCTTCCGGTCAGAGACACCAATATCAATGCCCGGTACCATACCCAAAAGAACACGGACAACTATCTAAAACGGCTGTGCGAAGTGAATGTCATCACCTCGGCAACCCCCATCATGCAGAGTGACACCGCCATGGAACTGGCATTAACCCCCCATGGATATCCCAAAAAAGAAATCAATGACTGGGCAGCCACAGGGTGTGTTGAGCCCACCCTACAGGGGCAGCATTTCGGACATACCGGTGCCATCCTCATGAACATGGTGGCGGCCCTTGAAATGGCACTAAACAATGGTCTCCACCCCTTGATGAAATGGGATCCAGGCCCAAAAACAGGTCTTATCGAAGCGGGGGATTTTAACTGTTTTGAAGACTTTTTTGCAGCCTATGCCACCCAGCAGCAATTTCTCATTTCCCAGGCAGTTGAACTGAACAATATGATGGGCCAGGCACATCAAAAGCTTCGTCCCACCCCCCTTTTAAGCGCAATGATCGACGGCTGTATTGAAAAGGCAAAAGATGTGGTTCACGGCGGTGCAAAATATAATAGTTCCGGCACCTCCAATATCGGGCTGGTGGATGTTGCAGACTCGTTGATGGTGATCAAAGAACTTGTGTTTGAAAAGAAAAGCATCTCCTTTACGGAATTGAAAGAGGCCATTGATTCGGATTTCAAAAACAATCCAACGCTCCATGCCATGGTACAGAACAAGGTGCCCCGGTTTGGCTCCGGGGACAGGCAGGCGCTTGATATGTGCCAGCGGGTCGCCAAAGTTGTGAGTGATGCCTACAAACAGCATAAAAATTATCGGGGCGGGGGTTATACAACAGGATTCTGGTCCATGTCACAGCATGTGGCATATGGTTCCCTGTCCGGGACGCTTCCATCGGGAAGGCTTGCGGGCAAGGCGTTTACTCCCGGGCTTACCCCGAATCCCGGAGCATCAAAAAACTTTCTGGACAACATACTTGCGGTTGCCGGGCTGAATCCTGAATGCATGGACAATAATATTGCCTTTAATGTAAAGTTGACACCCGGGAATGAAGAGAACCGTGAGGCAACCGTGGATGCCATGCATGCCTATGTGAAATCCTATTTTGAAAAAGGCGGCATGCAGATGCAGTTCAATGTGGTGACATCGGATATGCTTAAGGATGCCATGGCAAATCCGGAGAACTATAAAAATCTCATGGTCAGGATTTCAGGATACAATGCCTATTTTGTGACCCTGAATAAAGATATCCAGGTTGAATTAATCGAGCGGGCAGAATACGGCCTATGAAAACAAAATCCCCTTTGATTCTGGAGATAAAGGGAAACTCCCTGGATGACGGACCCGGTATTCGGTCTGTGGTATTTTTGAAAGGATGCCCCCTTTCCTGTGTCTGGTGCCATAACCCGGAGAGCAAAAAGCCTGGACCTGAAATCTCCTTTGACAAAGAGACCTGTATCGGTTGCAACACCTGCATGGATACCTGCACAAAAGATGCAATCTCCCTTCAGCACCCCTCCTTTATTGACCGGAACATCTGCGACTGCTGTTTTGACTGTGTAAAAAGCTGTCCCTCCACCGCGCTTGAATCCCTGGGCAAAGAGATGGAAATTCAGGAGATTGTTGACGAAATCTTACCTTACAAACCCTTTTTTGAAACATCCCAAGGCGGGGTGACCCTTTCCGGAGGAGAACCCACACTTTATATGGAATTTTTGTCACAGCTTCTTATTGCACTAAAGACCGAAGGCATTCATACCCTTATTGAAACCTGCGGACAATTTGATTTGGATGGTTTCAAAAAACTGATCCTCCCCCATGTGGACAGTATCTATTTTGATTTGAAGATAGCAGACCCCGTTGAGCATAAACGGTTCTGCAAAATAGGCAACGATATAATTTTACAAAATTTCAAAGCCCTGCAAGCGCTATATCTTAAGGGGCAAACCCAGCTTTTCCCAAGAATTCCCTTGATTCCAAAAGTAACGGATACCCCTAAAAATGTAACGGCCTTGGGTGTATTTTTAAATAAACATAAGGTGGCGCAAGTCCAGCTGATTCCCTATCACCCTGTCTGGATAGAGAAAAACAGAAAGCTGGGAATCAATAATCCATGGACAGATGAAAAAAGCGGGTCTCATTGGGGTGAAGCCGACAGGATCAATGACTGTCAAAAAATATTACACAAGGCAGGGATAAAGGTTGTTACCCATGCTTAAGAACATTTAACCTGCCTGTTTGTATCGCAGCGGGGAAACAGGTTGAAAACAATATACACAGGAGAAAATTCATATGACAACTTTTCCGGCAACTGGCGGGTTATGGCCCTGGTGGTATTCTATGGTCGCTATCAATATAGTTCAGGTCACAGCCTGCATTTATTTTTTTCGCAAATCAGTGCACACGCCTGATGGGCACACCGTATATGTCAGATGGATGCGGATCATGGGGCTGCTGTTTACTATAGTCGCGTGCTATCGCTCGATATTTGTCTCCCGCTATCTATATCAGTATGCCTGGTTTGATACGGTTCTCAACAGTTCGCTTTTGATTAGACTTTTTGCCTGGTTTGCGGAGCTGAGCTTTGGCGGCCTGATCGCCTTTGCCATGCTTCGGTTTAATAAAGATCTGCCCCATGAGCCGCGGCCTTCAAACCCTATCTCTGCATTTATTCATACCAAATCACCCTACGTACTGATCGGCTCTATTTTTGTTGCCCAGTTTTTTGCCACAGCCGGTCTGATAGCCAAAAGCCGTCTGGCATTCGCTATTGAGGAAACACTGTGGAGTATCGGCTTTTTTTCAATCCTGCCGCTGGCCTTTATTCAGATCAAAAGGGTCTTTAAGCATAGGGGCAAGCCCTCCGGGACCGGCCTTTCGATGTTAAAGTCTTTTGCTGTAGTGAATATCAGCTGGTGCGTCATTTACTGCACATATGGACTTGTTTACCATTTACCAACGGAGTACTGGGTCAGTGCCTTTCAACAGATTGAAACGGGTATTCCTGAAATCAAACAGGGTATCGGCGCCCTCTGGGAGGCATTTAGTGTGGTCAATGTTACCCACGAATACAGTGATTGGGGTTTTGGCTTCTTTTTATGGCATAGCG
>CAZLTD010000144.1:0-13142 GCA_964562385.1 uncultured Desulfobacula sp. | reverse complement strand
CGGGATTCTCCCGGCTGGGTTTGCCCGCCATGCCGGGCAAACAAAAAAGGCCCGGGGAATGGGCTCCCCGGGCCAGGTGCAAACGGTGGGTGGTTAAACGAATCCGCTACACTTTAGTTGTCATCCTGTTCTTTTTGGCTTCATGGCTCAGCCCGATATAGAGACTGACCATCATGACAAGCATGACTGCGGTAAAGGGCAGCCCGACAGATATCGCCGTTGCCTGTATGGCGCCAAGTGCGTCAGCACCGCCTCCGATCAGCAGGGCTGCGGCAATGGCGCCCTCCATGGTGGCCCAGAAGATACGCTGTGTCACCGGCGCATCCAGCTTTCCACCGGCAGTGATGGAATCCACGACCAGGGAGCCTGAGTCAGAAGATGTTACAAAGAAAACCAGGACCAGAATAATCCCGAAAAAGGAGGTGATCTGAGTCAACGGCAGGTTTTCCAACATCTGGAACATGGCCAAAGACACCTCTCCCAGTCCCTTCTCGGCAAGAACGCCGGCACCTGCCTGAATCTGGGCCAGGGCATTACCGCCGAACGCCTGCATCCAGATCAGCGTTACAAGGGTGGGGACAATCAATACGGCCAGCATGAACTCACGGATGGTTCTGCCTTTGGAAATACGGGCGATAAACATGCCGACAAAGGGAGCCCATGAGATCCACCATGCCCAGTAAAATACGGTCCAGCCTTTGTAAAATTTTTCATCGGCACGATCGATCCAGTTACTGAGCGGCAGAATGTATTCAAGGTATGCACCGGCAGTTGTAACGATACCGGTGAAAAAGCCTGATAAAGAGCCTGCAACAATAACAAAGAACAATAAAATCACTGCCAGGCACATGTTAAAGTTACTCAATACCTTTACCCCGCCCTCAAGGCCGCGGATAACAGAAACGACAGCAACAGCAGTAACACAGACGATGATGGTAACCTGCAGGCCGATGCTGGCTTCAAAACCAAAAAGGAAATTCAGACCTGAAGCAGCCTGCTGGGCGCCGAACCCCAGGGATGTTGCAAGACCGAATATGGTGGCCAGAACCGCAACAATATCAATAATATGACCGGTCCAGCCCCATGTGGCGTCGCCGAATATCGGGAAAAATGTGGAACGGATGGTCAACGGCAGCCCTTTGTTAAAGGTGAAAAAGGCCAGAGCCAGGGCAACAACCCCGTAAATGGCCCATGGGTGGAGTCCCCAGTGGAACATGGTGGCGCCCATGGCCGCCCGGACCGCTTCCGGTGTTTTTGCTGCCACATTCAACGGTGTACCCCACCAGTCCGTATAATAGGCAACCGGTTCTGCAACACTCCAGAACATCAGACCGATACCCATACCAGCGGCAAACAGCATGGCAAACCAGGACATCCTGGTGAAATCGGGTTTGGCAGCATCGCCGCCCAGCCGGATTTTTCCCACCGGTAAAAAGATTAACGCCACACAGAAAATCACAAACAAATTACCTGAAATCATGAAAAACCAGTCAAAATTTTGAATGGTCCATCCCTTTGTGGCGTCAAACAGCTTTTTAGCTCCCACCGGATTAATCAGCGTTGCCACAATAAACAGAACCACCAGAGCAGCGGCAATAAAAAAGACAGGGTTATGCATATCCATACCCCACTTTTTGATGTTATCCTGGCCGACTTTATAGTCGGTATCAAACCTGTCACCCATTCAATTTCCTCCCTTATTAAATATAAGTTGTTCCCATCCGGAAATTAAAAATTTCCAGATGGCGCCGTTAGCAGCCAGCTTTAGCCAACCAATTGAAAACAATTCTCATTATGCTAATGGCGAATAGCGTCCATCCGTTATCCTGTTTTCGAATGGATGCTATATTGCTATTGGGATCACAACCCCACCCTTATAGGGCCACGCTCATATAGCCGGGGTGGGCTGTTGTGAAAATCGCCTTAATTCAGTTAACGGATGAAGCGTGTTGTACACATCTATTTTGTGCTCCCACTCCATGAAGGAATTTACATTTTTCAGTGTGTGATCTGCATATTTGGGATTGCCTTTTTCTGCAATTTCCCGCAATCCCTCAATGGTTTCCTTGTCTTCGGGGAAAAACAGCGGCGTAACCCACCTGTTTTGGAGGTCGCTTTCAAACGCTTTATGGCTCTGTTTTTCCGCATCACAGTCCTGAAGAAATTTTTCAAGACAGAAGTAGTTCAGACTCCCCAGCGTACCCATGGCATGCCGAACAATGTGGGCCCCGTATCTGCGAATAGTGTCCCGGCTTCTGGCAGATTCAACCACAGCGGTTTCAGTAAGATCCGAGCGGCTGGTGCTGCCGCCGGACTGGGCAGACGGAAATCCGGTTACCCAGCGGTTAAGGCGGGCCATGGCCGCATTGATCAGCGGCTGGGTCTTGGAACTGTAGGAAAGATCTCCGCCGGCTTCATCCACACCGGGGATCCCGCCGTGAACGCAGTTGATGCCCGGCGTGATGGTCTGGGCCACCACCATCATGAACATTACCTGTGCATGAATTTGTGTCAGCAGGGCTTCTGGGCTGCCGGCGGCTGCGGAACCTGCGATACTCAGATCGAGCAGCAGCAGATTGCCGCCGGACTGAGCACTCCGGATAAACGGTGTGACCATAGAGTCCATGGGGGTAAAGGTGGTGATCAGGCTGGTGCCGTCCAGCCAGTCGTCTTTGCCTTTAAAAAAGTCCATCTCACTGTCTGAGAACCCTTTGCCGGCGGTCATTTTTAAGCCTTGAAACCCCTTTTCCATCATTTGGGCAGCTTCAAAAGCGGTAATACTTTTATCAGTTGCCACCGGCAGGGAAAATATTTTTACCACATCCTGGTTGTCTCCTACGGCATTGACAATCTTCTGAAACTCATCTTTTGTGGCAGAGCGCAGCCTGTCCTCTCCCGGCACTTTTAAAAACGGCGGGGTGGCGCCGGTGCCGAAAGCATTGGGACCGGGGTCCATGGCCAGGGTCCGGTTTACCCGTTCAAGACACTGGTCAATATAGTCTCTTTTAAGCGGCATGGATACGGCTGCGGTACTCTCAAAGTCGATGGCATCCGCTTCCATGAGTATTTCTACCAATTCAGGACTTGAGGCGATGTTCATGCCGATATCGGTGAGTACCCGTTTGGCGTTTTCATCAATCCTTTCATAAACCTGCTTCTCTTTAATCAATGCATCCAGGCCCGGTATTCGGGATTGGGCCTCCAGAGCTTGTGGCGTATTCGGACACTGTTCAACCAGTTGGGATAAACGCTTTTTTGCCGAATCAAAGTTAAAACCTGCCTGTTCATCAATTGCGGCGGAGAGTAAATCAGATGCTTGCATTTCAAAAGTCCTTATTTATCGGGTTGCTTCATCAATTATCTGGGCAATATCTTTAACGGGTATGGGGCGGTCTGTTTCCATAAACCCGTCATGGAGCATGGTGGCGCAGAACGGGCAGGCTGAAACCGCCATATCCGCACCACAATCGGTTATCTGTCGGGCACGTTCATTATTGATTCTTGTGCCGATGGTCTCTTCCATGAACATGCGCGATCCTCCGGCACCGCAGCAGAATCCTTTGGACCCGGTGCGTTCCGGTTCGATCAGTTTGCCGGACACCGCTGCAGATAAAATCTGTCTGGGCGACTGGTAGATATTGTTCCAGCGGCCAAGATAGCAGGAGTCGTGAAAGGTGATGGTGCCGAAATCCTGCGGCGACACATTGAGCCGTTTCTCATCGATCAATATTTTAAAGAAATCAGCCGTGTGAACCACATCATAGTTGGCACCGAAATCAGGATACTCGTTTTTAATCGTATTAAAACAGTGAGGGCATCCGGTGAGAATGGTGTTGAACTTGTATTGCCCGAAGGTTTCCACATTCTGGGCGATCATCATCTGGGCAAGGTACTCATTGCCGGCCCTGCGGGCCATATCACCGTTGCACACCTCTTCAGAGCCCAGGATGGCATAATCAACCCCGGCCCGGGCAAGAATCCGGGCAGTGGCCCGGCTGATCTGTTTTCCCCGGTCGTCAAAGGAGCCGGCACATCCCACAAACCAGAGCACATCGGCCTTTTTCTTTTCAGCCATGATCGGTACATCCATGTCCCTGCACCAGTCACCTCTCGAATCGGCTGAAAACCCCCAGGGATTGGCCTGATTTTCCATATTATTGAAGGTCTCTTTCATCTCCGGCGGGAAACTGGCCTCCATGAGAACCTGGTGTTTGCGCATCTCAAAAACAAAGTCCAGATGCTCGTTGTTCACAGGGCAGATATCCTCACATGAACGGCAGGTGGTGCAGGACCAGAGCACATCGTCGGTGATGGCAGACCCTTCCCGCATCAGGAGCTGAATCTCGTCTTTGCCGCCATTGAGCAGCAGATCGGACTGGTCCAGCAGTTCATCTTTAAAATCATGGATGATCTGCTTGGGAGACAATGGTTTGCCGGTATCGGCCGCAGGGCAGAGTTCCTCGCAGCGGCCGCATTCGGTGCAGGCATACAGATTAAGCACATTGTGCCAGTTAAACTCGTTGGCCCGTCCCAGCCCAAAGGTCTCTTTGGTCTCATCTTCAATATCGGTCTTAATGACACCCTTTTCGATTTCCAGACGCTTAAAAAAGACATTCGGTGCCGCCGCCAGAAGGTGCAGATGTTTTGATCCGGGAATATAGACAAGGAACCCTAAAATAGTGGCGATATGGATAAAATAAAAAAGTTCATATCCTATGGTCAAACCGGATTGGGAAAGCCCTGTTATGCCGAAAAAAGATGCAAAGATACCGGATATGGGGAACAGTCCGGCATAGCTGAATCCGTCATCCCCAACCGGCATGGCCAGTTCAAATGCATTGATAAGATGAAAAGAGAGCACAATGACACTGGTAAACAAGATGATCAGGTTGGCATCTATTCCCATGGTCAGATATGACGGTTTAATCACCAGACGGCGATAAAGTGCATAAGAAAACCCCACCAGCACAAAAAACCCCAGGATATCGGCCATATAGAGATAGGGTTTGTATAAAAAGGGGATAAGATGGCCCACATCAAAGGAGGGAATCACTCCTTTAACCATCAGTTCCAGGGAGTGGGGCTGGATGGCTAAGAATCCGAAAAAGATCAGGGTATGGGCAAACCCCGGCATGAATTTGCGCCGGACATTGGTCTGTCCTAAAACATCGGTGAACACGACACGAACGCGTTCCTTGATCCGATCACGGACACGGTCCATAACAAACGGCGGTTCGCCTTCCACTGCCATCATGATCCGGTACAATTGTCGTACCTTTTTAAAGAAATATCCAAAAGCCGCTGTCAGGAGCACAATCATCAACAGCGACTTGAAAAGTGCATAGCTTTGCATGGGTGCTTTTCACCTAATAGTTAACCGTTGTTCATCATATCTGCCCGGCCGGCGTTTTTTTTGTTAACCGCCGCCGGGATCAGGTCATAGTTTCTCAGTCAGTTTAGGCACCACATCAAAGATATCTCCGATGATTCCGTAATCACACTTGGAGAAAATCGGGGCGTCTTTGTCCTCATTGATCGCAACAATGACTTTAGAGGTCTTCATGCCGGCAAAGTGCTGGACAGCGCCGGACACGCCGCAGGCAATGTATAGTTTGGGACTCACGGTTTTACCGGTCTGGCCCACCTGCATGGAATGGGGCGCATACCCCGCATCCACGGCCGCCCTGGAGGCACCCACAGCTGCACCCAGTTTTTTGGCGCATTCCCGGAGCATATCGTAGTTTTCAGCAGCTTTTATGGCCCGGCCGCCGGTGATCACCACCGGAGCTTCGGTCAGATCAAGCTCATCTTTTTCATTCTGTTTAATTTCAATAATTTTAACACCGCCTGCATCGCTAATCTGGGGTGTAAATTCCATGACTTCCCCAGCGCTGTCCGCCTCTTTCGGTTCAATGGCATTGGGCCGGATCGTGGCTAAAAGACAATCGGTATCCGCCTTGATCATTGCAAATGTTTTTCCTGAAAAATGGGATTTTTTGGCTGTCCTGCCATCAACATTGATCGCAACGCAGTCCGATATCAGCGGCGCGTCCATCATGGCGGCAAGCCGTGCCATCACATCTTTGCCCTCGGCACTGGCCGTGGCCAGCAGCGCTTCAAGATTATACTCTTTGACAGCAGCCTCCAGCGCCCGGGCACGGGCATCGGGCATATCCATCTGCCCGTCATCAAGCTGGATCAAAACAATATTGGACGCCCCGTACCGGGCAAGGGTATCTTTTGCATCGGCGGCGTCAGATCCCAGTGAAAGCGCATAAACACTTGGCCCTGCCGCAGCTGTCAATACGCCCAAGCTGGTGCTTTTAACCGTCCCGTTTTCCATTTCTATGAGTACACCTGTATTGGCCATCATTAACTCCTTTATAATACCTTTTCGTCTTCTTTAAGGACTCTCACCAATTCGGTGACCTGATCATCTGTTGAGCCACCGAGCAGCTTGGCGCCGGAGCGTTCCGGAACGATTTCAAGGGATTTGATAACTGTGGCAGGAGAGCCTGCTTCAACCCCAAGTCCTGGTAGATCCATCTCTTTAATCTCTTTTTTCTTGGCTTTCATAATGGCCTGAAATTTAGGATATCTGGGATCGTTCAACCCCTTTGTCGCGCCGATCACGCACGGCATGGTCAACTGCAGCACCTGCTTCTCCCCGCCGCCGGTTTCCCGTTCCGCCTTGGCTGTATCCCCGTTCAGAGAAAGGGCGGACACTTCATTGACCACCGGCATACCCAACAGATGGGCCAGCCGGTACTGGGTCTGAAACCCTTCACTGTCAATGGCATTTTTACCGGTGAACACCATATCCGGCAACCCGTCGGCTTCCATGGCGGCTTTTAGCGCCTGGGCTGTGATCCGGCTGTCAAGGAGCTGGGCATCGGTTGTCACCAGGATGGCGCGGTCAGCACCCATGGCCAGGGCACTGCGGATACTGGATACGGCATCCTCCTTGCCCACGGTAACGATGACCACTTCACCGCCCTGTTCCTCTACAATGCTCACCGCCTCTTCAACGGCATATTCATCATAGGGATTGGCAAAAAACTTGATATCACCATCTTCAAAACCATTGCCTCCTGCGACCTTAATGGTTGCAGCCGTGTCCGGGACATGTTTTACACAAACACATATTTTCATTATTCTACCTCATTGAACATTTCTTGGTTTAGGAATCGTTACAAAATAACTTGATCTAAATTGTTTTCAAACCCCCTTAAAAGACTCACTGCTTACGGATTTTTAAAAACAAAAGTTCAAGTAAGGCAATGCACAGCTTTGCCCTTAAGTAATTTTGGAGCCGATCCTTAGCTTTTCATTTTTTCATTTTTCGGATCATACAGGGGCATGGCAGCCACCTTCGCTTTTCTGGCGCGGCCCAGAATTTCCACATCCAGTGGGGTACCCTCTTTTGCATATTCAGGCGGCACATACCCGAGCGCAATGCTCTGCTGCGTTCTGTGGCCGTAGCCTCCGGATGAGGTCATACCGACCATTTCGCCATCTTTAAGGATTGGATTATATCCCCAGGGATCGGAATCTTTGGCATCCACCACAAGGCAGACCAGCTTTCTTGGCACACCCTCCTCTTTTTGTTTAAGAATGCCCGGTTTACCGATAAACTCTTTATCCAGCTTCACGGTCCAGGCCACATTGGTTTCCAGCGGGGTATGGTGCACATTCATCTCGCTCTTCCAGGCCAGATACCCTTTTTCAAGACGCATGGAATCCATGGCATGCATACCGATGTACTGGATATCAAGATCCTTACCCGCATCCATCAGTCTTTCATGAACTGCCAGCTGCTGTTCAATGGGATGGAAAATCTCAAACCCCAGTTCCCCCACATAGTTCATCCGGTTAATCCGGCATTTGGTGCGGCCCAGATAAATTTCCCGGCTGGTGGAAAACTTGAATGCGTCATTGGAGACATCATCATATGCTATTTTTTCAAGCACTTTTCTGCTGTCCGGTCCCACCAGGACCAGGCACCCCATTTTGTATGTCAGATCTTCCATCTGAACCGAGTCGTCTTCGGGCAGGTTGGACATCATCCAGTGCTGGTCATGCTTTTTACCGACACTGGCGGTGACACAGAAAAACTCGTTTTCATTGACCCGTGTAACGGTCATGTCGGATTTAAAATTCCCGTTATGGTCCAGCATCGGGCTTAAAGCGATCCGCCCGTCTACTTCCGGTATCTTCTGGCAGCTCATATTGTTAAGCCACGCCTTGGCACCCGGGCCTGATATCTTTGTTTTGGCAAACCGGGTCAAGTCGATGATACCGACCTTCTCGGCTGCGTGACGGCACTCTTTGGCCACATGGTCAAATGCATTGGATCTGCGCCATGACGGGGTTTCATATTCATCCTGGCCTTTGGGCGGAAAGTAGTTGGGGCATTCCCATCCGTAATAGTCGCCGAATACGGCATTGGCAGCTTTCTGGTGTTCGTAGATGGGGCTGGTCCTATTGGGCCGGGCCGCATCCCTGAATTCATTGGGATAAAAAATCGAGTAGAGTCTGGGATAGGTGTCGGCAATTTTTTCAGTGTTGTATGCCCAGTTGGCATGGGAACCGAACCGTCTGGAATCGACATGCCACAGATCAATCTCAGGTTCACCTTCCATAATCCAGCCGGCCAGATAATGGCCGATACCACCCGCCTGGGTGATGCCGAAACTGTATCCGCAGGCCTGGAAAAAGTTCTTCAAAGGTGATGCCGGACCCACAAGGGGATCCCCGTTGGGCGTATAAGTAATGGGTCCTGCCGTGACATGTTTAAATCCGGTGTCCCCCAGTATCGGGAACCGTTCCATGCCCGCCTCAATGCAGTCGGCAATATTGTCGATATCCGCTTCAAGCTCCTGCTGTGCGTAATCCCAGGGCACACCGTTCTTTTTCCACTGCTGTCCGTTGGCTTCATACATGCCAAGAATCAGGCTGTCCATCTCCTGGCGCAGGTAAACCGAGCGGTCAGGGTCCCTGACCAGCGGCAGCATGGTGTCCCGTTCCACCACCTGATCAATGGTTTCATACAAGATATGGGTATGGGCAATGGCAATGGACGGAATTTCAAGACCCACCATGCGGGATACTTCCGGTGCCCAGAGACCTGCGGCATTGACAACAAATTCACAGGTGATATCGCCTTTATCGGTTTTGACCATCCACTCCCCGGACGGTTTCTGCTCAATACCGGTCACCTGGGTGTGCAAATTCAGTTCAGCACCATATTTTCTGGCACCTTTGGCCATGGCCTGGGTCATGGAGTTGGGATCGACATCGCCGTCATCCGGCCAGTAAAGCCCCCCTAGAAGTCCTTCTGTATTCATCAATGGGTGGAGTTTACCCATCTCTTCCGGGGTTACGTAACTGACATCCAGCCCCAGACACTTGTTCATGGAGTAGTAATATCCCAGTTCATCCATCCGGCCCGGGTTATCGGCTGTACGGATGGAGCCTGTGGTATGCCATCCGGCGGGCTGTCCGGTCTCTTGTTCCAGCTGTTTGAAGATTTCAATACTCTTCATGTTAACCTGGGTGCAGTAATAACTGGAGTGGTAAAAGGAGACATTTCCTGCAGCCATCCAGGTGGACCCGGAAGTCAATTCATGTTTTTCAAGCAATACCACATCTTTCCAGCCGTATTTGGCAAGATGGTATGCAACACTGACGCCGATGGCGCCGCCACCGATAACGACAACTCTGGCATTGGTTTTCATGGTTAAAAATTCTCCTTTTGATCAATTGTTACGGTTGTATATATAAAAATGGATAAAAATATTTGGATATTCAGGACAGGCAGGCAGTTGCGCATTACTGCACCTTGTTCCTTATTGTAAGGATATGGCGCCCCTTTGCAGGCAACGCTCTTTCATGACAGACAAAGGATGTCCGCCAAAACGGTTCAATAAAATCTGTGCTGGGATGTGCCGCGCTCATGGGGTTCCCCTCTCTTTTATTGGTCATTCGCAAAAAGGTGCTTTTGCATAACTTAATTGTACAATTGCAGAGAGTGTACCAACGCGAAAAATTGAAGGAATTCGATGGGTCGATTTATGATTTAAAGTTGATCAAACTCTTGGGGAATAAAGGTTTTAAAGAAATAAAGAAAAAGAAAATTTAAATGGAGATCAGCTTTGCGGAAAAATAAAAAGCGATTGTAAAATAAAAATTTTTTTATTTTACTGTAAGTTTTTTTTACACTTCGTTGGCCGATGAAAAACAGGAGCGCTTTTTCAGGGTTTATACGCCTTTAGATTAATCCCGTGTTTTTTAAGTTTGTAATTCAGTGACTGCGGGGATATGCCCATCAGCGCTGCAGCCCTTGCCGCGTGGCCTGATGTGCGTTTAAGGCTTTTACTGATCAATTTTTTTTCACTTAACGCCTGTTGGCGCCTAAGTTCAAGGCCTGTTGCAGCGGTTTTAGCATCAGACCCGTCCCATCCTGCCAAAACAGTGTCAGGATCTTTTGTTCCCCGGATAAAAGAAAAAATATGGGGCGGCAGGTGCCGGGGCAAAATGGTGTTTCCCTTAAGGATCATATTCATTGACCCTTCAATGCAGTGGGACAGCTCCCGCACGTTGCCCGGCCAGTCGTACCTGTTAAACATTCGTTTTATCTTGGGAGAGATCTTCGTCACATTCCGGTTCAGGTGCCGACTGTATAGTTTTACAAAATATCGGCATAACAGGTCTATATCTTCTCTGCGCTCTCGCAGCGGCGGCACCATTATGGTAACCACGCCCATCCGGTAGAAAAGATCCATCCTCAGCCGGTTGTGCTGGACAATTTCCATGGGCGGCCGGGATACCGAACTGATGATTTTGACATCCAGGCCTGTCTCCTTAAGCGACCCCAGTTTTCTGACCTTTTTTTCCTGTATCACCCGGAGCAGCTTGGCTTGAAGCGTGAGCGGCATGGAGTCCAGTTCGTCTAAAAAAATAGTCCCGCTGTTTGCTTTTTCAAACAGCCCGGCTTTATCTATCGCCCCGGTAAAAACCCCTCTGGAAGTCCCGAACAGGATACCTTCCAACAGGGTTTCCGGGATGGCGGCACAGTTGACCGGAATAAAGGGGCGGTTTTTCCGGGCGCCCTGGTGGTGAATGGCCTGGGCAAACATCTCTTTGCCCGTACCGGTTTCCCCGCAGATCATGATGGGTGACGGGGAAGAGGCTGACATTTTGGCCATGCGCACTGCATTCAGGAACGCAGAGTCCTTTCCGATCAGATCCTTAAACCGGTAGCCGCCGGACTTTCCATCTACAGATGATCTCTTGTGGGGCGGGGGGTCAAATATGATTTTTTCAAGCAGTTGGTAGTCTTTTGAAAAATTAATGGCCCCCACAAGTTCGCCATTGTCAAACAGCGGATGGACATGACTTAAGATATTGATCTGTTTTCCCAGGTGGGTCTGGTAAAAAAAGGTGACATCCCGGATTGGTTTTTGAGTGTGCAGGCACTGGTGAATCAGGCTGGTGGTGCTGTCCAGCTGGTAGATATCGGTCAACGGCAACCCGATCACCTCCTGGGGATCCAGATCATCCATTTCACCCTGGGTGTCGTTGTAAAATTGAATAACCCCCTGGGCATCAGCCACAATGACGCCCTCATGCATGGATGACAGAACCGGTTCCAAGTTGAGTTTTACAAGATCAAGCTGTGCCATTTTTCTATCTCCCTCCATCCTTATGCTGACCTATTCTAAACCCATTCCGCAGATAGTAAAATAAAAAAATTTTTATTTTTTCATTTTACTCGATTTATTTTACAACAATTAATTTTAAATGAGGGATCTGCTGCGGATTGAATAGGGACAAGCAATGATACAGGCTATTTTGACATCGGTATTCAAAAAGGCGTGAAAACAGCCTGCACAACGGGGACAGATCTCGTCAAGATCGGCAGGGTGTGGATTATGGATGTGGCGGTTTATAACAAAAAGGTGAGATCACAGGATGATCTCACCCAGTCAGTGTCAGCTTTTTATACTTTTGGACCGGACTCCCTTTAGATACCCCATACAGAAATCGTCTTTGCCCAGCAGCATATCCGCTGTCCGGACAGTTGCCATGATTTTGCTGTCCAGAGGATCGATGATAGCGCTATCCATGCCCGCCGCCATCATCAAAGAGACAAATGTCCTGTTGATGATTTTTCTTTGAGGAAGACCATAGGAAATGTTGGAAAGCCCCCCTGTTATATGGACATCCGGACAGGCGGCTTTGATCTGCCTGACAGCATCCAGAACCATATTGCCCTTATTTACATCCGTACTGATAGGCTGCACCAGGGGATCTATATAGATGGCGTCGGGTTCCAATCCAATGCTGCCGAGCTCTGAAACCAGTGTCAGCGCTCTGTCAATGATCTCTTTTGATGATGACGGCATCCCTTTATCATCCATGCAAAGCCCTACAATTTTACACTCTTTTCCTTTTAAAAAAGGCATCATGGTGTCAAAACGGTCTTTTTCCAGGCTGATGGAATTGATCATGGGCGTTTTATCCACTTTTCCATATGCCATCTCAAGAACCCCGGGATCCGGGCTGTCCAGGCATAGCGGAACGGTTGCCAAAGGCATAATGGTCTCCAGCAGCCATTCCATGTCATCGGTTTCATGCCCGATCCTTGCCCCGGCATTGACATCAATAAAATCAGCACCTGCGGCCAACTGCATTTTAACATCAGTCTCAATATAGCCGGCATCGCGGTCAGCTACGGCGGCCATCACTTTTTTCCTGGACGTGTTGATTCGTTCTCCAATAACCTGAAACATCAAAAGCTCTCCCTGTTGGTGATTATTCCATTCGACTTAAAGTATGTTCTATAGCAAATCGCAGTAAATACGTTCCGATACTCGGACATGGTTTTCCATCACTCAAATTTTAAAGCCTATTGCGTGATAATCGATTTGCCTTTGGGTGATTCTTTTCCTATACGTTTTTTTGGAACATATTTTTGAGAATCACTATGGGTTCACTCAATAATTATTTACCAATTTTGGGAGTTGAGTCGCCTGTCCAGCAAGGCGTGGGAACTAAGACATATCACGATATGTCGTGTTTTCATAACGCTGGTGAGCAGGATGAATCGGCTCTCAAAATGTAAAGTTATTTTTGAGTGA
>CAZLTD010000143.1:0-13932 GCA_964562385.1 uncultured Desulfobacula sp. | reverse complement strand
CTTTGATCCGTTCCTGTGATGGCTGCCACAATAATTTGGACATATTACCTCCTTTCATGAAAGTGTCTGAAGCATCATACTGCTGTGCCTAACCCCGGGGTGCGGGCAGATCTAATGGGTGTTGTGATCTGCTCCTCCGCAGCCTCTATTCGTACAGAACGGCAAGGATGGTGGCCTTGTCGGTACTTGCCGTAATATAGTGGGATGTGGTGGACAGGTAATAGGCACTGTCTCCGGGATCCAGATCATAGGTTTCCTTGCCAATGGTCAGGTTTACCACACCGTCCAGAACAAAAATGAACTCTTCACCGTTATGGATGGAGACTTCGGTATCCTCGGTTTTTTCCAGCTGGACAATGAGCGCTTCCATGTGACGGCCCTGAACTTCCGGGGCCAGGCTCATATAGGAGTAGACATTTTTTTTGCCGGTTTTAGAAGAAGACCGGGATATCTGCTTTCTCTCGTTTTTGCGGGTAATGGAGTAGAGTTTGCTGCCCATGCCGGATACAAGACGTCCCACAGCAGAGTCCAGTGCTTTGGACAATTTCATGACCGTGCCGAGCTGGGGTTTTTCTTCTCCCGCCTCAATACTTTCAAGGCGTGCCACATCAAACCCTGTCAAACTGGACAGATCTTCAATGGAAATGCCGCGCTCTTCTCTCAGCTGTTTGATGCGTTTTCCCACTTCATCCACATCACCATCATCTCCGTTTTTGATATCACCGGTGAGATCTTCAAAGTAGTCTACATTGATATGCGGAATCTTTTCGTTTTTTTCCATATCGTCTCCTTGTCGTCTATTGTGTGAGCGCCGCCAAGTTTTTGGTAAATGGCGACACTCATTCTATATCTCAAATTTCTGCCTTACACAAATTCCTTCATTTAGAACCTGAAATTGCCGAACGTCGGATCGTCAATGGGTTTAACCAGGCTGACTTCAAAGGCCATGGAGAGCCACTCTCTGATTTCGGAAAATTTCAATACCCTGTCGTTGAGAAGCCGCGATGCACAGTAGAAAGGATGGGCTTCGCCATCATATTTTTCAACCATCTTGTTTTGAAACGCTGTAATCTCTTCCGGTGTCATGGGAGATCCCTGTGCTTTTCGTTTGGCTTGTTCAATGCTTAAAAGGACGCCCCCCGCACTTCTGCCGCTCATGACGCCGGTCCGGGCGCGCATGGTGGAGAAAAGGAAATTGGGGCGGTAGGCCCTGCCGCACATGCCGTAGTTGGCCGCTCCGTTATCGGGCCCTATGACCAGCTGAACCCTGGGAACCTGGGCACAGGAAACCGCACGAACCATGTCTGCACCGAATTTTCCAATACCGGCGTGCTCGGAATCAGAGCCGATCATGTAGCCGGGGGCACTCTGGATAAAGAGCAGGGGTATCTTTTCGTAGGAACAGCGTACCACCCATTCTGCCACTTTTTTGGCGGCTTCATGGAAAATAATCCCGGCTGCATTGGAGCAGATAACCCCGACGGGCAGGCCCTTAATTCTGATTTTTCCGGTCAGGATATTGGTGCCGCGGCCCGGTGCAAATGATTTTTTGCTTTCGATAAATTCAGAGTCATCTGCCAGTGCTTCAAGGATGGCATGGCCATTGATCCCCTGGTGGGGAGACATGGGAAGTGTTTCATAGATGGCATCTTTTGATACTTTGGGTTCTTTGGGCTCAAATGTATGAAGATGCATCTTCTGCGGTTTGGTCAGGGACAGAAGATCCCTGACTTTGGCAACCGCTGTTGTCTGATCAGCACACATATGGTCGGCCCCGCCTGATATTTCCGTATGAACCCGGGCGCCGCCAAGGTCTTCAGCCGATATCTCTTCTCCGGTGGCCATTTTTACCAAAGGCGGGCCTCCCAGAAAGGAGAAGGACTGTTTGTCTATCATGATGGATTCACAGGCCATAAAGACGATATAGGCACCCCCGGCAGTATTGCCGCCGGTGGAAAGGGTGACCTGGCGAAGTCCCATGGCGCTCATCCTGGCCATGTTGTAAAAGATGGACCCGAAATGCTGGTCATCCGGGAAGACATCCGCCTGCATAGGTAAAAAGACCCCGCCGGAGTCGGCGATATAGATGCAGTTTAACCCGCACTTTTCCGCGATGGCCTGGGCTCTCATATGTTTTTTCAGTGTAATGGGAAAATAGGTGCCCGCCTTCACCCGGCTGTCACTGCCCATGATCATGGTCCAGTTTCCCTGAACTTTGCCGATTCCTGTCACGATACCGGCACAGGGAACATCTTCCACGCCCGGGTAATCCATGCCGAATCCTGCCAGCATGGAGAGTTCAAAAAACTGGGTACCCGGATCAATCAGGTCTGCAACCAGATCCCGCACCGGGCGCTTGTTTCGTTTGGCAAGTGTGTCAACGGCTTTTTGACCACCAGTGGTAATGGCCTTCTGTCGCATCTCTTCAAGTTTTTCTTCTTCTGCTTTCCAGAAATTTAAATTATCTGTCATGGGTATTTTTTTTATCTCCCTTTGTATACCGGTTTTCTTTTTTCTCTGAATGCGGTCAACCCTTCAATTCTGTCTTCAGTGGGGATGGTGACACGGTAGGCATTGGATTCGATTGCAAGACCTGTGGCAAGATCGGTTTCAATACCCTTGTCAATGGCATATTTGGCCATTTCAACGGCAATGGGACCGGTTTCGGCAATCATTGAGGCCATTTTAAGAGACTCATCCAAAAGGGTGTCCTGTGAGGTGACCTTGTTGACAAGGCCGATATCCAGGGCCTCTTGGGCATCCACGCGGCGGCCGGTGAAGATCAGCTCTTTGGCCTTGGCCACGCCGATAATTCTGGGCAGCCGCTGGGTTCCGCCGCCACCCGGGATAATGGCAAGCCTGGCTTCAGTGAGCCCCATGCTGGCATTGTCCGCTGCAATCCTGATGTCCGAGGCCAGTGCCACTTCGGTACCGCCGCCCAATGCCACCCCATTTACAGCTGAAATTACCGGGATGGGCAGGTTCTGGATAGAGGTTAAAAGATTGCGTATGGTGATGATAAACTTTTTAACTTTTTCAGGGGGCAGGGTGGCCCTCTCTTTTAAATCCGCCCCGGCACAGAATGATTTTTCGCCGGCGCCGGTGATGATGACGCATCTGATATCGGTTCGATACTGCAGTTCGTCAATCTTGTCCCTGATCGCATAGAGCAGGTCAAAGTTCAGGCAGTTCATCACTTTGGGCCGGTTCATGGTTAAGATGACGGCCTGCTCTTTTTCTTCTGCCAGCAGCAGGGGATCTGTATTGCTCATGATAGGTTCTCCTTAAGATTCAACCGGCAGGTTAGCAGCCAATATATCTTGATATTACAATGCGCTGGACTTCCGAGGTACCTTCGCCGATTTCAAGAAGTTTTTGATCCCTGTAGAAACGCTCCACATTGTACTCTTTCATCAGCCCGTATCCACCGTGGATCTGGACAGCATGGTCTACCACACGGGACATGACTTCCGAGCAGTACAGCTTGCCCATGGCCGCTTCCCTTTCATAGGCCCGTTTTTGATCTTTAAGCCAGCACGCTTTGTATAAAAGATTTCTGGCAAGTTCTACTTCCATGGCACAGTCGGCAAGTTTGAAAGCAACGGCCTGGAATTTGGAGATAGGCTGGCCGAACTGTTCTCTTTCTTTGGCATATTTAAGGCCCAGATCATAAGCTCCCTGGGCGCCGCCAAGACCCATGGCGCCGATGGAAAGACGTCCGCCGTCAAGGGTAGCCAGCATCTGGTGAAAGCCGTCCCCTTTGTTACCCAGGATGTTTTCCTTGGGCACACGGACATTGTCAAAATAGAGCTCTGCGGTATTGGAAGAACGCCACATCATTTTCTTGTGCATGGGAACCGCTTTAAATCCCGGGGTGCCTGCTTCAACCAGGATGCAGGAATATTCCGGTTTTCCATTGTCCCGTTCACCGGTAATGGCCTGGACAGTCACGCCCATGGTCAGATCGCAGGCAGCATTGGTGATAAAGATTTTTGAACCGTTGATGACCCATTCATCGCCGTCCAGGACAGCGGTGGTTTTGCTGCCGCCGGCATCGGAACCGGCCGTGGGTTCGGTGAGACCAAAGCCCCATAACCCTTCGCCTGCACATAGTTTGGGCAGGTATTTTTTCTTTTGTTCTTCGGTACCAAAATAGTACAAAGGCCCAATACCAAGAGAGTTGCCCGCTGCAATGGTGGCTGCCTGGGACCCGTCAATGCGGGCGATCTCTTCCACGGCAATAATATAGGATATATAGTCCATGGCCTGGCCTTCGTATTCTTCAGATACGAACATGCCGAAAAGACCAATTTCTCCCATCTTTCGGGTCAGTTCTTCAGAAAATTCTTCTTTTTCATCCAGCTCGCCGGCAATGGGGGCGATTTCTTTCTTGGCAAAGTTTCTGACTTCCTTACGGATCATTTCCTGTTCTTTGGTAAGGTCAAAATCCACCGGAGTGCCTCCTTCACGTTATGGGTTGTTTTAATAGCAGTCCTAATAATTTTTTGTTCAGCCGCTCAGGGTGCTCGCGAATCCCAAAAAAACTGATCGAGCGCTCAGTCTATTTTTGAAATACTACAATCAATGAAATTGATTTGTCAATTGATTTTTCAAAAAATATCCATGGGTTTTTCTTGACAAGTGCCTGAATAAATGCAAAAAAAGTAATATGAACGAGCGCTCGGTCAAGCTCCGTCATTAACGCAGGTTATGAATGGGAAAGGAGTCAGCCTTTTGGGTAGAGCAAATAAAAAGAGAGCAGTAACCGACACGGAAGTTCCCACGCAAATTAAGAATCCGGAACTGGTCCGGGAAAGACGGCGGCAGATAATTGATTCCACCGTTGAGCTGTTCATTGAGCATGGATATCACAAAACCACCACCCGGATGATAGCCAAGGCCGCCAATTTTTCCATCGGTTCACTATACGAATATGTCAGCTCTAAAGAGGATCTGTTGTATCTGGTGTGCAAAACCATCCATGAAGAGGTAAAGGATGCCGTGGAAAATGCCCTGTCAGACACGGACACAGGTAAAGAAAGACTTGCCCAGATGATCCGTCAGTACTTCTATGTCTGTGACAAGATGGGGGGGCATATCCTCATGATGTACCAGGTCACCCAGTTTTTACCGGAGAAATGGAAAGAACGGGTCCTGGTCAATGAATTGAACATCACGGATATCTTTATCAATGCATTGTCATCCATGGCGGGCACGGATAATTTTCCGGAACTTGACGATAAAATAATAAACCTGGTCGGGCATAATATATCTGTATTAGGACAGATGTGGGCTTTCAGGCGCTGGCATGTGCAGCATGATTTTACCATTAAAGAGTATATTTCCATTCAGACAGATTTCATCCTCGGCTTGATATTTTAAAAAAAATAAAAATTTTCATTTATTTTTTTATCTTTTTATGCCAGTTACATTGTAGCGCATAAACATTGTTTAGTTTTATCAAACTCCCCAATGTCTGAAAAAGGAGCAACCATGAGTATCGAAACCCAAGCTTATACCCCCAAGCATTCCGTTAAGATCGTCACAGCAACCTCTCTTTTTGACGGCCACGATGCCTCCATCAATATCATGAGAAGAATTTTGCAGGATACCGGTGCCGAAGTCATTCATATCGGTCACAACCGGTCTGCCAAAGAGGTCGTGGATGCCGCCATTGAGGAAGATGCCCAGGGTATTGCCGTGTCCAGTTACCAGGGCGGGCATGTGGAGTATTTTAAATATATGGTGGATCTTTTAAAAGAGAAAGGGGCCTCCCACATAAAGATATTCGGCGGCGGCGGCGGGGTGATAATCCCTTCTGAGATGGATGACCTGCATGCCTATGGCGTAACCCGGATCTATTCACCCGAAGACGGGACCAATATGGGGCTTCAGGGAATGATCAACGATATGATGCGTTCCATGGATGCACCCTGTGTGGACTATGCTGCGCTGGATTATGAGGCGCTCAAAAGAGAGAATAAATATATTACAGCCAATTTTATTTCAGCTGTTCAGGAATCCCGCGCCAATAACAGAGACGAATACGAAAAAATAATTTCAAAAATTACCGCTGTCAGTGAGAAATGTGATGTGCCGGTGATCGGGCTGACCGGTACCGGCGGGGCGGGAAAATCTTCGCTAACCGATGAGCTGATTTTACGAATGCTTCGCGATCTATCGGATGTTCATATCGCCATTATTTCCTGCGATCCTTCCAGACGAAAAACAGGCGGTGCCCTTTTAGGGGACCGGATCCGGATGAACTCCATTGAAAGCGGCCGCGTCTATATGCGGTCTCTTGCCACCCGGCGATCCCAGACCGAACTGCCCGAGGCACTGCCCGATGCCATCAGCGTTGCCAAAGCCGCCGGGTTTGACATTATCATTGTGGAAACCGCCGGTATTGGCCAGGGGGATTCCCGTGTCGTGGATCTGGTGGATATGTCCATCTATGTGATGACCGCTGAATTCGGTGCACCTTCACAGCTGGAAAAGATCGATATGCTCGATTACGCCGATATTGTGGTGGTTAATAAATATGAGAAAAAAGGCAGTGAAGATGCCATCAGAGATGTCCGAAAACAGGTTCAGCGGAACTGGAAAGCCTGGGATAAAGATCCCAAAGAATTACCGGTATACGGTACCATTGCATCCAAGTTTAATGATGACGGGATCACGGCGTTCTATCACAGCCTTCTGGATTTGATCGCAGAAAAAAAGAATATCACCTTTGAATCATCCATCCCCCGTACCGATGTCAAGGAATCATCGTCTAAAACCATCATTATTCCCGGAGAACGAACCCGGTATCTGGCTGAAATCGCCGATGTTGTGCGACAATATCATGAAACCACAGATGAGCAGGCCCAGGCTGTTCGTCAGCGGTGGCATGTGAACGAAACCCTGGCAACGCTTGAAGAAGGCGGACAGGAAACGGTTTCCGATATTCTGGAAAAGCTTAAGCAGGCCTTGGAAGGCGCGGTATCACAGGTTGAACCTGATACTGACAAGGTCATTGAAGAGTACCACTCCTGCACGCAGCAGTATGAAAAAGAGGAGTTGATCTATTATGTGCGGGACAAGGAATTTCGCCTGCCGCTTTATACGGAATCTTTGTCGCATTCAAAGATATCAAAGATTTCCGTGCCAAAATTTGATGATCCCGGCCAGCAGTATAAGTGGATGCGAAAAGAAAACTTTGCCGGCAATTTTCCCTTTACCGCCGGCGTTTTTCCCCTGAAAAGGGCGGATGAAGATCCCACAAGAATGTTTGCAGGAGAGGGCGGCCCCAAAGACACCAACCGGCGTTTTAAACTGCTGTCCGGAGAGTACCCGGCAAAACGGTTGTCCACGGCATTTGATTCTGTCACCCTGTACGGGTTTGATCCGGATACCCGGCCTGACATCTATGGAAAAATCGGAACCTCCGGGGTGTCGATCTGTACCCTGGATGATGTAAAAGTGCTTTATGACGGATTTGACCTGTGTGCGCCCAATACGTCGGTTTCCATGACCATCAACGGCCCGGCACCCATGATGCTGGCCATGTTCATGAATGCCGCCATTGCCCAGCAGACGGACAAATTTGAGCAGGAGAACGGCAGAGCACCATTGCCGGATGAAGCCGCGCAAATCAAGCAGTTCACACTGTCCAATGTCAGGGGAACGGTTCAGGCAGATATCCTCAAAGAAGACCAGGGCCAGAACACCTGTATTTTCTCCATCGAGTTTGCCTTGAAAATGATGGGGGACATCCAGCAGTATTTTATCGATCACCAGGTGAGAAATTTTTATTCGGTATCCATCTCCGGATATCATATTGCTGAAGCCGGTGCCAATCCCATCACCCAGCTGGCCCTGACACTTGCCAACGGGTTCACCTACGTGGAATATTATCTGTCACGGGGAATGGATATCAATGAGTTTGCACCGAACCTCTCCTTTTTCTTTTCCAATGGTATGGATCCGGAGTATACGGTCATCGGCAGGGTGGCAAGGCGGATCTGGGCTGTGGCCATGAAGTATAAATACGGGGGAAATGAAAAATCCCAGAAGCTTAAATATCACATTCAGACCTCGGGCAGATCACTGCACAGCCAGGATATCCAGTTCAATGATATCAGGACCACACTCCAGGGGTTATGCGCCATTTATGATAATTGTAACAGCCTGCATACCAATGCCTTTGACGAGGCCATTACCACGCCGTCTGCAGAATCGGTTCGAAGGGCGCTGGCCGTTCAGCTGATTGTCAACCGGGAGTGGGGGCTTGCCAAAAATGAGAATCCGTTGCAGGGATCTTTTATCGTGGATGAGCTCACGGATCTGGTGGAGGAAGCCGTTCTGGTTGAATTTGAACGGATCACCGAGAGAGGCGGGGTCCTGGGCGCCATGGAAACCGGGTATCAGCGCGGTAAGATCCAGGAAGAATCCATGTATTACGAATATCTTAAACATACCGGGAAATTGCCGCTCATTGGTGTGAACACCTTCCAGGACCCGGATGCCGATTATGCGGAAATGGCCAATCACCTGGAACTTGCCCGCGCTACCGATGGCCAGAAGGACGAACAATTGTCGCGCCTGGACAATTTTAAAACCCGGCATCAAAGCGAATCGGAAAAAGCCCTGGAAGAACTTAAGATGACGGCATTGACAAACGGCAATATGTTTGAAAAGTTGATGGAGGCCGTTAAAGTGTGCAGTCTGGGGACCATTACCCAGGCCCTGTATGAGGTGGGCGGCAAATACAGGCGGAATATGTAGGTGTTGGCGGTCAGGTGTCAGGTATTAGGTATCAGCGGTTAGGTGTCAGGTATTGGATGGAACTATATGGAAAAATGCTATTGTAATGATTGACCGCCAATTGTATAAGCGAACGGTTAACGGCTAAAAAACAACGAAAGGTAACAGCTATGAATAAAGCAGTCATTGTCAGTGCCACAAGAACACCGCTGGGAAGTTTTGGCGGTACATTAAGCAAAATCGGCGCCACAGACCTGGGTGCCCATGTGGTCAAAGAAGCCATCAAACGGGCTGGAATCGATGCTAACGAAGTTAATGAATGTATTATGGGTATGGTACTTCCCTGCGGTTATGGCCAGAATCCGGGGAAACTTGCCGCTGTCAAAGCCGAGCTGCCCTGGGATGTCCAGGCGATCACCGTTAACAAGGTGTGCGGCTCTTCTTTAAAAGCCGTAATGCTGGCAGTCCAGGCAATTCAGTGTGGTGATGCCGATGTGGTGGTGGCCGGTGGTATGGAAAACATGAGCATGGCACCGTACTACATGGATAAGGCACGCTGGGGGCACCGAATGGGGCCGGGCAAAATTGAGGACCATATGGTTCATGACGGGCTCTGGGATGTGATCAATGATTTCCATATGGGCATGTCCAATGAGCTCTGTTCCCAAAAATGGGATGTCTCCCGGCAGGATCAGGATGAATTTGCTGCTGAATCCTATAAAAGAGCCAATGCCAGTGTGGCATCCGGCAGGTTCAAAGATGAGATCGTCCCTGTTTCGATTCCACAGCGCAAAGGGGACCCCATCTTGTTTGGTACGGATGAATGCCCCGCAGAGACCAGTTTTGAATTTTTACAGAAAATGAGACCTGCATTTAAAAAAGATGGTGTGGGAACCGCCGGGAATGCCTCTATCATCAGTGACGGGGCGTCTGCTCTGGTCGTGATGAGTGAACAAAAGGCTAAAGAGCTGGGATGCACCATTATGGCAACCATAGGCGCTCAGTGCTCGTATGGGATCGACATGAAACACGTTTTAATGGCCCCCATCTATGCCATTCCAAGAGTATTGAAAAAACAGGGGCTTTCCATTGATGATATTGACCTGTTTGAAATCAACGAAGCCTTTGCAGGAACGTCCGCCGGAATTAACAAGGTGCTGGAACTGGATCCCGAAAAAGTCAATGTCAACGGCGGCAGCGTGGCACTGGGACATCCCATCGGCGCCAGTGGTGCAAGAGTGCTGACCACCCTTTTGTATGAAATGGAAAAACGGGATGTCCAAACGGGGCTTGCCTCTTTGTGCCTGGGCGGTGGAGAAGCGGTTGCACTTGTTGTCAACAGATGATATGACTACATATCAGTTACAATGTGAATACAATTGGGAAGTTGAAACGATGAGGCAATGGTTGTCTTTTTGAATTTGAAATTTGATTTAATATCAGATCAAAAGACAAACCACACAATAAGGAGGAAGAATGGAAGTTAAACGATTTGGCGTTATCGGATCAGGCCAGATGGGAAACGGTATTGCACAGGTGGCTGCCGCCAGCGGCCTTGAAGTGGTGATGAGCGATATCAAAGCGGAATTCTGCGAAAACGGAATGGCGACCATCTCAAAGAATCTGGACCGGATGGTAAAAAAAGAAAAAATTTCCGAAGATGACAAAAATGCCATCCTTGGCAGGATTACCACCACCACCGACTTAAAGGATATGGGATCCACTGATTTTGTTGTTGAAGCGGCGGTTGAAAGAGAAGATCTGAAATTTAAAATTTTTGAAGATTTGGATGAGATCTGCCCGGCCCACGCTATCTTATCGACCAATACCTCATCCATACCCATCGGCAGGATTGCTGCCAGGACATCGCGGCCGGATAAGGTGATAGGCATGCATTTCATGAACCCGGTACCGGTCATGAAGCTGGTGGAGGTTATCAAGGGACTTGCCACATCACAGGAAACCTTTGATATCACATGGCAGCTAAGTGAAAAATTTGGAAAAACACCGGCTGAAGCTAATGATTTTCCGGGATTCATTGCCAACAGAATCCTGATGCCCATGATCAATGAGGCGGTCTTCTGCCTCTACCAGAATGTGGGAAAACCCGAAGATATTGATACGGTAATGCGGCTGGGTGCCAACCACCCCATGGGGCCGCTGGCCCTGGCGGATCTGATTGGTCTGGATACCTGTCTGGCCATTATGGAGACACTTTATGACGGATTCAAGGATTCAAAATACAGACCCTGTCCACTCCTGAGAAAATATGTCGAAGCCGGCTGGCTGGGGCGTAAGTCCGGAAAAGGATTTTACGACTACGCATAGTTTTATTTGATTTTTGTTGTTAAAAGCTGCGGCAGAGGATGTGATTTTCCTTTCCGCAGCTTTTTTATTTGACCAAAGGGGCGCCTATGACACACTTTGAAAAAAGCACACCTGACAATGAATTAAAGATCCGAATTGATGATCTCCAGATACGGCTTACAAAAAGTGGAATCGATGGTGCACTCATCCTTCAAAAAGCAGACATGTTCTATTATTCAGGCACGGCCCAGCAGGGGTGGCTGTATATCCCCTCAAAAGGAAGCCCTTTGCTGATGGTCTTTAAGGAATACAGCCGGGCAAAAATGGAGACAGGACTGGACCATGTGGTGTCCCTGGTCAGCCCTAAGAAAATTCCCGATATGCTCCAGGAACACGGGCTTAGTCTACCCAAAAAATTGGGCCTGGAACTGGATGTTATTACGGCCGGTCAATATTTTGCCTTTCAGAAAATTTTTTCGGATGTCGCAATTTTTGATGTCTCCATGCAGATACGCATGCAGCGTGCCGTGAAATCCGAATATGAGATTGGCAAGATTCGCAGCGCATCACAAATGGCAGATAAAGTGGCTGCCAAAGTACCCGATTTCCTGGCGGCCGGAAAAACGGAGATCGAATTTGCCGGCGCTCTTGAAGCCTATGCAAGGAGCCTGGGGCACCAGGGGTTGATACGCATGCGCATGTGGGATAATGACCTTTTTTACGGGCATATTATGGCAGGCCCCTCTGCGGCAGTCCCAAGCTCATTTGCCTCTCCCACCGGCGGCAGAGGGGTTAATGCAAGCATTGCCCAGGGGCCGGGATTTGATCTGATCCGGGCCCATGAGCCGGTGCTGGTGGATTATGTTTTTGTTCTGGATGGGTATATCAGTGACCATACCCGCATATTTTGTATAGGGGATCTGCCCGATGAGTTGAGACAGGCCCATGACGCCATGCTGGATATTGAAGCTCAGGTGAAAAAGGCGGCTTTTTCAGGCGCCGTTACCGGTGATATCTATGAATTGATGATGTCCCGGGCTGCGGCAAAAGGGTATAAACAAAATTTTATGGGAGCATCAGATCGCAGGATCCGTTTTACCGGCCATGGTGTGGGGCTTGAGCTTGATGAGTTCCCCTTTATTGCCCAGGGCCAGAAACTTGCCCTGAAAAAAGGCATGGTCCTGGCCCTGGAGCCCAAGGTCGTGATTCCCGGCAAAGGTGTCGTCGGGATCGAAAATACATTTCTGGTGACGGACAGCGGTCTTGAATCACTGACTATTTATGATGAGAACATCACTGTCTTATAATTGATCCAATACCTTTTGTGCGTCTTCGGAGCCTTTGAAATCCTTTTGCAGTTCAATGGCTTTTTTAAGATTTTTTTCTGCCAGGGCATATTTCCCCAGTTTATTGTATGCCAGCCCCAGGTGGTAATGAAAAATGGGGTTTTTAGGCTCCTTGAGTGTGCAACTCTCAAATTCGGCAACCGCACTGTCATACAATTCTTTTTTGTAGTAGACCCACCCTAAAGTGTCCATGATGGCAGGGATTTTTCCCACCCGCTCTTTTGCCTGGCGTGCCAGGTCAAGGGCTCTATTTAGCTCTTTATTCTGTTCTGCATACAAAAAAGCAAGGTTGTTGACCGCCGGGATATAGGACGGATTAATATCAAGGGCCTTCACATAATGGGTTTCGGCAAGATCATATTTTTCCTGTTTTTCGTACAGGGTTCCCAAAAGACTGTGAGGAACTGCCTGGTCCGGCCGTTTTTCGATCAAAGCCGTATAGACCTCAATGGCCTTGTCAATCTTTTCATCAGCAGTGTACAGCCCTGCCATGGTCAGATAGGGTGTCATGAATGCCGGGTTGTTTGAAATGGATGCCTCAAACAATTTGATGGCCTCTTCTTTTTTTTGTGTGGCCAGAAGGATATTTCCCTTCAGGTTCTGGGCCACGGATTTAACAATGGGGGAAACGTCTTTTCGTTTAATCTGTTCATTGCATTTTTCAATGGCCTTGTCGTAGTGTTTATCGGCGGCATAGATGGAGACCAGCGTCGTAAATACATCCATTTTGTTCTGATCCAGGGCCTGGGCCTTGTTTAGACTTTCCAGCGCCGCAGCCGTGTTTTTCTGATTTCGTTCAAGCAGCCCCAGCCGGTAATAGGCGGCCGGGTTTTTGGGATTCAATTCAATGGCGGATTTAAAGGCCGAGCGCGCCTTTTCAAAATTTTTGTTGGCAAGCTCGATATTACCCATGAGAACGTTGGCGGGATAATGATTGGGAATCCGTTTTAAAATTCTCCGGGTATAGTCTTCAGCAAGATAAAGATCATTTCCTTTATAATAAATATTGGCCATCATCAACCTGGCCTGGATATGATTGGCATTTTTCTCAAGGGCTTTGGATAAAAAGGATTTTGCCTGGTTGTAATCATTGGTTTCATAATAGACAGATCCCAGCAGAAAATTGAATGTTACCGATTCTGGTTCGTCTTTAAGAAGGTCTTCAAAGATCCGGGTAGCTTGCTCATACTTTCTTTGTGTGGCCAGGATTTTGCCCTTGAGCATTTTTGCCGGCATGAATTCAGGGCGTTCGGCAAGAAGTTTATCCACTATTTTTTCAGCCTGTTCCACTTGCCTGTTGGAGAAATGGAATTCGGCATAGGCATTTTTAAGCGAAAAATTATCCGGATCAATGGTTAATGCTTTTTTAATGTATTCCTCTGCCTCTCCGGATCGTTTCTGACGGCTTAAGTGCCCGGCTAAAAGCATATAGGGATTGACATTGTCTGGGGCGATCTCAATGGCTTTTTTATAAAAGATTTGTATTCATTCACGGGGTAACAGCATTGTTGTAAGCAATTGAAATTACATG
>CAZLTD010000142.1:0-13999 GCA_964562385.1 uncultured Desulfobacula sp. | reverse complement strand
CGCCATTTCTAAACTTACATGACCACATAACATCCTCAGTACCCATCATGGGCTGAGTAGAGCCTCCCATGGGTACAAAGTCAGAGTATCCTCTTACTTCAATTGCCTGAGAAGGACAGATCTTTACGCATGAAAAACATTCCCAGCACTGATCCGGCTCCTGGTTGTATGCTTTCATTTCATTAGGTTCAAGAACCATCAGGTCATTGGGACAGATGTACATACATGCTGTTTTGTCCCCACCTTTGCAGCCGTCACATTTTTCTGCAATAACAAAAGATGGCATTTAAAATACCTCCATAATTTAAGTTAATCAAATCGCACAAAACCGTTGTGCTACTATTTTATCTACAATATCAGACTGAAATTCCATTGTTTCAGCCTGGTCATCCTTAAGCCTGAATGCTGATTAACAAGATAAATAAGCTGTTAATCCAAGCTTCACATAAACGTTATCGAAATATCACTCTAGTGCGCTTTTTGTCAAGAATTTTTCAAAAAAGATTCGCCTTATATTTCAATTGTTTTCACAGGGTTTTACAATTACTATATGTATTGGATATTATTGGCATTCACTACAAGATATAGTGTGATTGCCTTGACAAAAAGAAACTGGAAATATTGATGGAATACTGATAGTTTAGGCAAGAAAAAGTATAGTAAGAAATTTAATAGAAAGGATGAAAAATCATGACCGAAGAGATGATCCCGGTGATGCCAGAAGATGAGATGGCCTTTGATTGCAGCCATAAAAATGAGTGTTTCAACGAATGCTGCAGGGATTTAAACCAGGCCCTGACACCTTATGATGTGCTGCGATTAAAGCGATGCCTTAATATCTCATCGCAACAGTTTTTAAAAAAGTATACATCGCTTCATCATGGCCCGGAATCGGGTTTGCCGGTGATCGGGTTTAAACCCAACCCGGATACCAACCATGCCTGCCCGTTTGTGACACCTAAAGGCTGCCGGGTGTATGAAGATCGCCCTGCATCCTGCAGGATGTATCCGCTGGCGCGTGCCATCGCCCGGTCGCGGGAAACCGGTGAGGTGACCCAGTATTTTGCCCTGATCGAAGAACCCCATTGCAAAGGGTTTGGTCGTAAAACCGGCCAGACTGTTAAGGGCTGGCTCAAAGGGCAGGATGTGGAAAAACATAATGTTGAGAATGATAAACTCATGGAATTGATCAGTCTGAAAAACCAAATTTTGCCGGGACCCCTTGAAGGCGCACAGGCAGATGAGTTTTACCTGGCCCTATATGACCTGGACGAATTCCGGGACCGGATTGTAAATAAGGGATTACTGGATGAACTTGAGATTCCCGAGAAATTGCTGGATTATCTCAATAATGACGAAGCACTGCTTGATTTCGGTATCTCCTGGGTAAAATACCGGCTGTTCGGTATCAATATGGATTTTGACGGGTAGGGTGCTATCATGCTGACTGGGAAAATAGCTCTGGTTTTAGGCGCGGTAAAGGGAATCGGGAAAGGGGTCGGGCTGGCCCTGGCCAAAGAAGGCGCATCGCTTGTCCTGACCCGGTATGACTGGGAAGACAGTTTTGACGCCATGGAAAAAGACTTTAAGGATTCCGGGGCCGAGAACATGATCGTGACGGCAGACCTTACCGATGTGACCCAGGTGGAAGATCTGGCCCAAAAGATTAAAGAAAAATACGGACGCCTTGACATACTGATCAACAATATTGAAAGGGGCGGGTGGCCCACGGTTCATGGGGAATATACAAGAGAGCAGTGGGATCTTGAAATTGAAACCACTTTAAAAGCCAAACAATGGGTGTTCTCAAGCGTCCTTCCTCTTTTGAAGCTCTCGGATGATGCCGTTGTTATCAATATCTCTTCTATCGCCGGGCTTGTCGGGCGATCAGGGCCTGCCGCGCTGGTATTCAATGACGCCTATTCCCTTGCCAACAGGGGGGTCTCTTCCCTGACCGAGACATGGGCCCGGATTGGTGCTCCCAATGTCCGGGTCAATGAGATTATGCTCGGGATTTTTGACACCCGGCATGCCAGGGGTACAAGGGGCTGGCAGGAAGTGCTTACCGATGCACAAAAGCAATCTTTGATAGACCATACCCTGTTAAAGCGAACCGGAACGATTAAAGATGTCGTTAAGGCCTGCCTCTATATTATTAAGGATGCGCCATATATGACCGGCACCGTTTTAAAGCTTGACGGCGGATTTGTACTGGGTGCCCAAGAGGTTCCGCCTATGCCGGAGGGAATTGTGTGACAGCCAAAAAGGCCTTTTCATAATTTAAAAGAATCAAACTCTATCTGTTTTGTCTTGGTACCAGGGTGGGATAAAGATTGGCAGGCTGCTGATACCTTGTAAATTTTTAAAAATTTATTTAATTTTGGATCTGTATTCTTCGATCAATCCCGCAGCCTTCATCTCCTTGATCGCACCTGCAAGTTGCGGGGCCAGTTCACTGTGCCGTTTGTGAAGATATGGATAAAGCGGAATGGTCTGCATTGTCCCGGCAATACGAACTTTGCTGCCATCGAACATCGGGGTTTGAAACGTCGGTGACTTTAACAGGGTCAGTGTAACAATGTCACCATCGACATAGATATCTGTTCTTCCGGCAATCAGTTTTTTCAGACCCAGGGAGGCCTCGCTGATCGTTGACAGGTTCTGATGGTTTGCAACTTTTTCAAATTGTCACTGCATATTTTTGAACCGTTCGGGTACTCAATCCTGTAAAATGTGTTTTTCAGACTGTTCCATCCGTTTAATCCGGAGATTTTGGGATTGGCTGTAAATGCCAGAATATTGGCCGAATAGACAGGCTCTTCCACTCTTACAAGGTTCGGGTGTCCGGACTGGTATGCATGGATCCGGACCGGTTCGCCATCTACATTCCCTTTGTCTGCCTCAGCACTGGCTCTTGCCAGCGGAAAAGATCGTATCCTGACGGCGAATCCAATTCGTTTAAATGCCTCTGTGTATATGAGATTGCATCATTTAAAAGCAAAATCGGTTTCAGGCCGATTCATGGCCAGGACAATTGTTTTTTCAGGGGATGCAACAGCAAGATTGTCCGCATTCCCCGATTGAGGTTAGAAAAAGATCCAGGGCAGCTGCAATGATAAGTTTTTTGTTAAATATAAGGATGTGTCTAAATGTCTTTTTATTAAATATCACCTCTTTCACTCTGATGTTTGTGCCTCCGGTAAGAAATAAGTATTTATGATTGGTAGTCGTTTGTCAAAAAGATAACCTATACAAATAATGGATAAAATTGTAAGAAAAAAGGAGGGTCTGCTTCTATAGTTTCAGTAAATCCCAACAACATGTTCCAACACTTATGGTATCTGTATCTAATTGGCAAAAGGAACTGCCCCTCAAAAATGAAAGGCGCTGAATCGATTGTGAAAAATCATAGATCAAAATAGGCGCAAAGAAAAGTTTCTTGACATATGTCACCATGCGGTGATATCTTTAGAAAAAGTAAATTACCGTATTTGCAACGGAGAGATTATGCCTAAAAAACAGCAGCTTAAAATTCGGGACAAGCAGATAACCAGTCGACGCCTGATCAGTGCTGTTGGCAGCATTCTGGCCAAAAAGGGGTTTAAAGGCGTGGGTGTGAATGCCGTGGCACGGGAAGCCGGGGTGGATAAGGTTTTAATATACCGTTATTTTGGCGGACTTCCCGGGTTGATGGCCGCATTTGCAAAAGAGGGGGATTTCTGGCCGTCCGATCTGGAGTTAGCCGGCGGTGATCTCCAGGCCTTTTCCCTGTTGCCCCTGGATGAAAAATTGTCTTTGTTTACATCAACTTTTATCCGGGCCATTCGGAAACGACCTATTACCCAGGCAATACTGGCCTGGGAGATGATAGAGCCCAATGATTTGACCGAGGAGCTGGAACGGGTGAGGGAGCAGGGGATATCACAGTTTTTTCAAATGTTTTTTCTTCAAGAGGGAGAGGAGGATTTGCAGGGAGTCATCTCCTTGATAGGGGCTGCGCTTCAGTATCTTATAGTGAGGTCCAACCATATTGACCTGTATGGCGGCCTTGATTTGAAAACCCGGGAAGGATGGGAGCACATTGAATCGGTTGTGAATGTTGTGATCAATGGTGTTTTGAAGCATAATTAAAATATAAAAAAATTTTACCATCAAAAGTCACCTGTGGGTGACAAAAAATAAGGAGATAATTCAAATGGATAGAAGGCGTTTTATCAAAACAGGATTGACAGGGGTAACGCTATTGGCAGGCTCCGGGCTGTTGCTGACGGCGTGTGAAAGGGACCTGCGCGGGGAGATGATGGGCAAAGGCCCTCTGCCGGGAAAGGCAACTTTAAATATGCTGGACCCGGACGGGTATAAAATCCTCTACTATGCATCTTTAGCACCCAGCGGGCATAACAGCCAGCCGTGGTCTGTAAAAATTATCAATCGTCATGAATGGATTATCGGGTCAGACCCATCTCGATGGCTTTCGGCGGTTGACGGCAATAATCGGGAGGTCCTGCTGTCTATCGGTGCTTTTGTGGAAAATCTTGTTCAGGCGGCGGGGGCATTGGGCTATGCAGTTGATACAACGGTAGTGGCAAAGGATCGTTTTGATGAGGATGTTGTCAGGGTAAGAATTGAGAAATCAGGTATGAAAGATAATGTCCTGGCCAGAATTGTTTCCCGCCGGACAGTAAAAAGCAATCTTTTAAACAAAGAGTTGAAAGCCACAGATGTGAATGATTTTTCAAAATTGACCCAGAACCACTTGTATTATTTCCCGCGGGGAACCGAACACTCTGACCTGATGGCAAAAGAGGCCGTGGATAATTTTGTTATCCAATTTGGTAACAAAGCTGCCATGCAGGAGGCTGCCGACTGGACCCGGCTTAAAGATGCGGATGCGAAAAAATATAGGGATGGTTTGACCCCTGACGGAATGGAGATTACCGGGATTGCCGGGTTTTATGTTCGCCATTTTATGAAAACATCAGATGTGACCGGGCAAACCTTTATTGAGAAGGGGATCGAAAAAATAAAGCAGCAGGCGGTACAGGGAGCCGGGTGGCTGGTGATAACAAGTGACGGTAATACGGTGGCGGATCTGCTTGAAAGCGGCAGGCGCTTCCAGAAAATGGCGCTTTTTGCCAGGGAAAAGGGGATTGCCCTTCATCCGATGACCCAGGCCCTGGAAGAAAAGCACGGCCAGAAAAATATCCGGGAAAATCATCACTCCACAATGATCCCTCAGTTTATGCTTCGTGTGGGATATCTGGAAAAGTATCCGGATCCGGTAACCCTGCGACGGCCGGTGGAGTGGTTTGTTAAAGGGTGATGCGTTCCGGTACAAAGATGGTACAGATTGCAACAGGCCGAACCTAAGTCATGGCTGTAATAACGGGTGTGTCATCTGTTTTATTTGGCAGGTCTTCTGCAAGGGGTAACTCAAGAATCTGCCTGATGATAAGGGCAAGTTTTTGCGGGTTGTGCCTGACAATTTCGCCACTTGTATCCAGAAGGTCTGTCAGACGTACATCCCGGTTTTTCCAAAATGTGTCCTTAATATCGATCTGGACAAATTCCGATTTTTGTTCATGGTAGGTTTCAAGAATACCCTCAGATGGCCGGGTGTTATTAATTACAGTCCCGTCAACTTCTCTGCCGAGTTGCTCTTCAAGCTTTGTGACAAATTTGATCCCGGAAAAATTTTGCGTCTCTCCGTATTTTGTCATGATATTAATGATGAAATAGATTTTTGCCCTGGTTTTTTGAAGCGCCTGTTTAACGCCCGGGACAATCAGGTTGGGGATGATACTGGTGAAAAGATCTCCGGGGCCTATAAAAATGGCCTCGGCCTCTTCAATGGCTTTTAATACAGGGGGGTAGACCGAAATAGTATCATGGTGGTGGGGGACTAAAAATACATCTTTTATCCTCTCTCGCTGGGTACCGCGTGGCAGGTCAATGGCCTTTTCTCCATAAATACGGCTGCCGTCGGTCAGTTCCGCCACCAGGGTGGCACGGTCAATGGTGACCGGTAAAATATTGCCTTTAACATCAAGTATTTCAGCAAGGGCGGCGACACCTGTTGGGAAGTTGCCGGTATACCGGGATAGCATGGTTAAAAGCATATTGCCGGCGCTATGTCCTTTCAGCCGCCGGTCTTTGTGGAACCGTTTCATCAGAATGGAACGGCATGCCTGCTGGTGGGGTGACAAGGCAAGTATGCATTTGAGAATATCGCCCGGTGGCAGTATGCCAAGCTCATCTCTCAGCCGGCCGGTGCTTCCCCCGGAATCAACCATGGAGACAATGGCAGTTATCTGTATGTCGTTTAATGTTCTCAGACCTGAAAGCAAAATAAACTGGCCGCTGCCGCCGCCAATGGTGACTATTTTTTTTGGGATTGTTTCCATAGGGCTCCTTGGGGAATTATACCTTTAGAGAATACGCTGCATATACTTTTTGCACCATTTATCCAATGAGCCTATAACAAACTCGATATGAAAAGTAAAAGACAATTATGAGAGATGTCCTTTAGATTGAAATTATCAGGGACGGGTCGTCAGCATGTGGGCAATCGTCTCTTTAATTCTGCCGGCTTGTCCTGTGGTTGAGCAGAAGCTAATTTCAATCCGGGCCATTTCCCTGTAGAAAGGGGTGCGGTCAAAGGCGATGTATGGTTTGTCTTCAAAATTTCCGGCATCGCACCCAGGCCCCATAATTTTTGAGGCGTTGGGTCGGCAAAGCTCATGGGGTAAACCGTGAAGCCGGCATATCATCGGACGAAAAGGATATAAAAGGCATGATCCATTTTCATTGACCGGACACATTATTTTTTTGCTTTTTTCAACACCCGCCTCCTGAAAAGTTTTTTCAAGGTAGTTTTTTGCATTCCCGAGGATTTTCTTTTGTGTTTTGGTATCCAGGAGGCTGAACCCATGGCGCAGATATGCCTTTTCCACCTTTGTGTGATGAAAGAACAGTGATTTGCAGCAATTGTCATTGCATCCGTTGCATTGGAATCCGTAATTTCGGGCAATGGTATCCCAGGCTTGGTCCATCTGTGTATAGGTTTCGCAAAGTGATTTAAAAATTTTTTGTGTCATGTATGGGTCATACCAGGGGTTTGGGGAAAAATATTTTGGAGTACAGGTCTAAGGCATACCGGTCGGTCATGGCGGCGATGAGATCACAAACGGACCGTTTCAGGGGGGTATGGGTGGAATCCCAGGGAGCCATTTCCATTTTTTCAAGTTCATTTTGCAGGGCGTTGGAATCTTCTAAAAAGTGGTTGTACAGACCGACGATAACCTTTTTTGCCTTCATGAATTCGTTGTGAACGGCCGGAGAACGGTACACCCTGTCGTATAAAAATTTGCGCAGGATGGTCATGGCCTGGAAAGTGCCCTCTCCCATGCTTAAAACGAATTTGCCATCCTTTGGGCCGCTTTGATAGACCAGCTGCTCAATCATGATGCTGGCCCGCTGGGAGTGTGTTTTGCCCAGTTTCTTGGTGCAAATATCCGGTACATCCGCTTTTGTGATCACTTTTCCCCGCAGGGCATCATCAAGATCATGATTCAGGTAGGCGATAATATCTGCCACCCGCACAATCCGTCCTTCCACCGTGATGGCGGTTTCTCCCGGAGTAGAAGGAATGATGTTGCCAAATCCCTTGGAGTGTTTCAGGATGCCATCGCGAACTTCTCGGGTCAGATTTAATCCTTTTCCTCTGTTTTCAAGGGAATCCACAACCCTCAGGCTCTGATCGGAATGGGCAAAGTGGTCGGAATACACTTCAATAAGGGCGGTTTCTCCACCGTGGCCAAAAGGGGTGTGCCCAAGGTCGTGCCCCAGGGCAATGGCCTCGGCAAGATCTTCATTCAAACGCATGGCCCTGGCAATGTTTCTGGAAATTTCTGCCACTTCCAGGGTATGGGTCAGCCGGGTGCGGAAATGGTCGCCCAAAGGAGATAAAAATACCTGGGTTTTGTGCTTTAACCGTCTGAACGCATTGGAATAGACAATGCGGTCTCTGTCAAGCTGAAAGGGCGTTCTAATCGTGCAGGCCGGATTTTCCGGGTGTCTTCTTTGGGCAGTGGCACTTAAGGTACCGAACTTGGAAAGAAAGCTGGCCTCACGAATTTGGAACTGCTCTCTTATCGAAAGTGCTTTTTCAATTTCTACAGATTTGTTATATGTTTTCTTTTTTGCTTCCATACTTTTTGTTGATAGTTTATCAAAATGTAATAAAATACAATATTTAGGAAAAAAAGCAAGCTGTAAGTCAAACAAGGGGAGAAGATAGTGCCTGTAAATAGGGAATCTGCAACAGGAAGGTGATGCATAAATTGGATGAACAAAGATATATGACGCTTGCTTTAGAGCAGGCCAAAAAAGCATTTGAAATGGGTGAGTTTCCGGTGGGGTGCGTCATTGTTCAAAAAGGCCGTGTCATTGCCGGCGGGGCCCGGAAAGGGACAACCCAAGACCCATTGTTTTGCAGTGAAATCGATCATGCAGAAATACGGGCTTTGAAATCACTTGAAAAGACTCAAACGGTAATTGATTCCAACGAGGCGGTGCTATTTTGCACCATGGAGCCGTGTTTGATGTGTTTTGGCGCAATTATGCTGTCGGGTATTAAAAAGATTGTGTATGCATATGAGGATCCCATGGGGGGAGGTACCTGCTGTGACCTTGAAAGAATGACACCGCTGTATAAAAATAGTGGAATTAATATTGTTTCTGGGGTTTTGCGTGAAAAAAGCCTTGATTTTTTTTATGATTTTTTTAATAAAGAGACAAATCAGTATTGGAAGAACAGCTATCTGGAAGCGTATACACGTGATCAAAAAAGAGGCAGTCAAAATAAATAAATAACGCTTGCATTTAAGTGTACAAATCATTATAATCGCAAGGTTATACTTGTTCTATCAAATTTTAAAATTGTGGATGGGAGTGCATCAGGAGGTGTGAAAATATCTAAGCGAGGAAGACAGGATCAGACAAGTGTGAATAAGGGAATCAGGGCCAGTCAGGTTCGGGTTATCGGCGCTGATGGTGAGCAAATAGGAATTATGCCCATTGATGAGGCATTGCGGGTTGCCGGCAGAGATGAGTTGGATCTTGTCGAAGTGTCGCCGGATGCAAAACCACCTGTTTGCAAGATTATGGATTATGGAAAATACAAGTATGAGCTGACTAAGAAAAAGCAGGAGGCTAAGCGCAAGCAGAAGACGTCTCAGATTAAAGAGATAAAAGTAAGGCCCAAAACCGATGATCATGATTTGGAAACCAAGGTTCGGCATATTAAAAAATTTATCGGGAAGAATGATAAAGTAAAAATAACACTGGTTTTCAGGGGGCGGGAGTTTATGCTCAAAGAGCAGGCAAATACAGTTTTGGAAAAAATTGTTACCATGACTGAAGAGTTTGCACAGGTTGAGCAATACCCCAAGTTTGAAGGCCGGGTGATCACGATGCTTTTGGGGCCAAAATAGCTTATTAGACTGTAAACGATAGCAAGACTGCTAAAGATACATAGTAAATGTATGGTGGTATGGTGTGTTTAAAACAGTGTACCACCATCTCTTTTTTGAAAATGCAACACAGGAGAGGACAAAATGCCTAAGATTAAAACATGCAGAGCGGCTGCCAAACGATTTAAAAAGACCGGTTCCGGTAAATATAAATTCAGAAAATCACATGCCAGCCACATTCTGACTAAGAAAACCACAAAAAGAAAAAGGTCTTTTAGAAAAGACCAGATGGTCGATAAGGACAATATGCAGGAAGTAAGACGCCTTTTACCGAACGGTTAGGTTGTTTTATGCCGACCAGCAGATCCGGTTGGGCAGCAGTTAAGATGTTAACTTGAATCATTCCCGGTCACGGGCCAAGGTCACGGAAGCCGGAAGTTTAAATAAGGAGTGAAATGCTATGAGAGTAAAAAGAGGATTTAAAGCAAGAAGACGCAGAAATAAAGTGCTTAAACTTGCCAAGGGGTATAGAGGCGGAAGAAGTAAATTGTACCGTACCGCAGCCGACGCTGTTGATAAAGCGTTGATGTATGCATACAGAGACAGAAGAGTTAAAAAAAGAGAATTTAGAAAACTCTGGATTGTCAGGATTAATGCTGCGGCCAAAATGAACAACCTGTCCTACAGCAGATTTATGAACGGTCTTAAGCTGGCCGGTAGTGAATTGGATCGAAAAGTGCTGGCAGATCTTGCTGTTTCAGATCCGGCAGGGTTCTCTCAGCTGGCTGCGCAGGCCAGTGAAAAACTGAACTAAAATATACCCGGGCCACAACCGGATACCATTCCGGTGGGTCCGATAGCTATACATGAACGATGTCGGAAGAAATACCGGCATCGTTTATGAATTTATGATCACGGATGTGTGGGGGTATTGTGCAAAACAATATTGTTGATATTGAGAAAGAGGCGTTTGAGAGTATTTCCAATGCAGCTGATCCGGAAGAACTGGAACAGCTTTCCATAAATTATCTGGGCCGAAAAGGGGTGCTCACCAAGTTTTTGCGAAACATTTCTTCCCTTCCTGTTGAGGAACGCCCGGATGCCGGTAAAAATGCCAACATATTAAAGTCAAAGTTGGAAGCCGCATTTAAGAAGGCCAAGACAGATCTTGAGGCGTCGGCAGATGCCGGTGACTTGGGGATTGACATTACCCTTCCCGGCCGGCCTGCTAAAATGGGGGCCATGCACCCGGTAACACAGGTAACTGAAGAGATCAGTGATATATTTTTGCGGCTTGGATTTGATATAGCGGAAAGTCCGGAAGTTGAGACCGACTATTATAATTTTGAAGCCTTAAATATTCCCAAATATCATCCGGCCAGAGATATGCAGGACACATTTTATGTTTCTGAAAATATAGTGCTCAGGACCCATACATCTCCCTCTCAGCCCAGGACCATGGAAAAGCAGCAGCCGCCTGTACGGATTATATCCCCGGGCCGGGTATTCCGCTGTGATTCCGATATTACCCACACCCCCATGTTTCATCAGGTGGAAGGACTGGTGGTTGATGAAAATATCTCCTTTGGGGATCTCAAGGGTATTTTGACCACGTTTATTCACCAGTTTTTTGATAAGGAAACCTCGTTGAGGTTCAGGCCCAGTTTCTTCCCGTTTACCGAGCCGAGTGCAGAAGTAGATATCCGCTGTGTCATGTGCCGGGGGAAAGGGTGCCGTATCTGTTCAAAAACCGGATGGCTGGAAATTTTAGGTTCCGGTATGGTACACCCTGCGGTGTTTGAAATGGCGGGGTATGATACGGACAAATACACCGGTTTTGCATTTGGTGTCGGGTTGGAAAGACTTGCTATGCTGAAATATGGCATTGATGACATTAGAAAATTTTTCGAAAATGATATTCGTTTCTTGAGGCAGTTTTAAAATGAAAGTAAGTTTAAGCTGGTTAAAAGATTATATTGATGTGGACTTGCCGCCGGCAAGGATTTCCGATGAACTGACCATGGCCGGGCTTGAGGTCGATTCGGTTGAACAACGCTATGATTACCTGGGCAATATAGTTGTCGCCCGGGTATCAGAAGTGAAAAAACATCCCAATGCCGACAAGCTGTCGGTCTGCAAGGTCGATACCGGGGATGATACGGTAAGGCAGATTGTATGTGGTGCCCCCAATGTAAAAGAGGGGATGTTTGTGCCATGCGCACTGCCGGGAGCGGTACTGCCCGGAGATTTGAAAATCAAAAAAGGCAAACTGCGCGGGGAGGTATCCGAAGGGATGCTGTGCAGCGCTGCGGAGTTGCGCCTGGCCACAGATGCATCCGGCATCATGGATATGGAAGGTGACTTTGATGCGGGTATGCCGCTTGAACAGGCGTTAAAGCTGTCCGATACGGTATTTGAAATTGATTTGACACCCAACCGGCCGGATTGCCTGAGTGTGATTGGCGTGGCCCGTGAAGTCGGCGCATTTACCGACCCCAGACAGAATGTAAAGCTGCCCGATTTCAGCCTGCCGGCAGATAGGATCGGATCTCAGTCAATTCATGATTTTGCAAGTGTTGAAATTTTAGATCCGGATCTGTGCCCCAGGTATGCAGCAGGACTGCTGTTTGATGTAAAGATTGGGCCCTCACCTTTCTGGCTGCAGGAAAAGCTGGAATCGGTCGGCATGACACCGATTAACAATGTGGTGGATATTACCAATTTCGTTATGATGGAAACAGGGCAGCCGTTGCATGCATTTGATTTTGATGAAGTGGCCAAATCAAAGATTATTGTCAGACGGGCAGGTAAAGATACAGATTTTAAAACGCTTGACAGCAAAGATCACAAACTTGAATCGGATATGCTCATGATCTGTGACGGGGAGCGTCCTGTGGCGCTGGCCGGTGTGATGGGTGGTGAGAATTCCGAAATCAGTGACACCACCACCCGGGTGCTGGTGGAAAGCGCTTATTTTAACCCGGTATCCATCCGGCGAACAGCAAAGAAAACCTCGATCGCCACGGATGCGTCCCACCGTTTTGAAAGAGGGGTTGACCCTGAAGGAACCGTCAATGCGCTCAATCGCGCTGTCGCTTTAATTGCAGAACTGTGTGACGCGACCATTGCCAAAGATATTATTGATGAACATCCCCAAAAACCCCAGGCCGTTGTCATTGATCTGAATACAAAAGCCTTGAATATCCGGCTGGGAACAGATTTGAAAATAGAAGAGATCCAGGCGTTTTTAGAGGCGGTGGAGTTCAGCGCCGACATTACGGGGGATCAGAGGCTGAAAGTGGGTGTGCCGTCATTCAGGGTGGATGTCAGCCGGCCGGAAGATCTGTCGGAAGAGGTGGCCAGATTATGGGGATATAACAACATTAAGACCAGTTTTCCCAAGGTTCCGGCTGAAGGGCGTCCCCTAAGTTCACGGATTACACTGCGAAAGACCATACGCCGGATGATGACCGGATTTTCTTTTTCGGAAGCAATTAACTATAATTTTATCAATGATAATTTTTGTGATCGTTTGAACCTGGATGAATCGGATGAAAGAAGAGTGGTTGAGACCATACTCAATCCGATATCAGATAAGATGTCAGTACTGAGAAGCAGCCTGCTTCCCGGGTTGCTGGAAACCATGAAAAAAAATATTTCCCACCAGGAAGATACGCTTTCTTTCTTTGAGCTTGGCAAAGCGTTCCTGGCGACACAAAAAGGGAAACTGCCCATTGAAAATGAAATGCTGGCGGGACTGATGACCGGCAGCCGCACGGAACAGGCCTGGTTTTCAAAAAGATGTGATGTTGATTTTTATGATTTAAAAGGTGTGGTCGAAGGATTGCTGGAGGCCTTGAAAATAGGGTCGGTTGTTTTTGAACCCATTTCCGGCAAGGATCATCCATACTTGAATCCAGGGGCTTCGGCTGCGGTCTTGTCCAAAAGTAAAGTCATCGGTGTTCTGGGAAAAGCGGATGCGCAGGTGTTGAAGAATTTCGGTCTGAAGCAGGATGCCTATCTCTTTGAATTTGATCTGGCAGTGATGGAATCACTGCTTCCCGAATCACTGACTGCCTCTTTACTGCCGAGATTTCCGGCAATTTCAAGGGATATTACCATAATTGTGGATCAGGCGGTTGCTGCCGGCACAATCGTTGATAGATTAGAGACGATTGGCAAGAAGGACAAGCTGGTTGAATCGGTATCACTGTTTGACGTATTTGAAGGCCAGCCTGTGGCCGAGGGTAAAAAATCAATGTCCTTCAGGGTGGTTTACCGGGGGGAAAACAAGACCTTGAAAGATAAGAATGTCAAAAAGATTCACAACAGGATCTCACAGACTCTTTTAGATGAGTTCTCGGCAGATCTCCCGGAATAATTTGAAGGCGTAAAAAGGGACCAATCTTCATCAGGGCAAAGACCGTAAATGTGGTATTGACAATACGGGTACGCCTTGGTATATTATGCCGCTAATGCGGGCATAACTCAGCTGGTAGAGTGCAAGCTTCCCAAGCTTGATGTCG
>CAZLTD010000141.1:0-14177 GCA_964562385.1 uncultured Desulfobacula sp. | reverse complement strand
GGGTACCTGATTATAGCCAAAGAGATCATCGACTCTGAAATCTATCTAAGCGGTGCCTGCATCAACCCCAACGGATCCATTCTCAACTCAAAAATCTCGGCTAAAATGGGGATTGATGCCGGCAATATCGGTAATAAGGCTGCCAAACCTTCCACCTTTACAGTCGGGGTTGATGAACACACCAATATCCTGGTGGCCAAAGTGGATTCCAAACTGAATATCAATAACGCCGCCATTGCTGACTTGAAAAAAGAGATCCGGGAACTTGAAACCGAGGATCACAAGCTTCATGCTACAATTTCCCAGCATGCGTATACCCAGGACCGGGCACAGCTGGAACTTAAAGATATAGAAAGCAAAATCGAAAATCTAAAAGCGTCGGGTAATATGGCAGCCTATCAAAAAGTAAAAAATACGGTCAAAGAAATTAAAAAAAATGCCGACATTGCAGAAGAAAAAATAAATTCAGGATTTGACAGACAGGATGAGATCGCCCAGGAAATATCGCAGAAAAGTGGGCGTATTAATGAATTCGAAGAGCTGAACAAGGAGCTGCTTGATAACAAAAAAAGGCTGCTTGAGTTTTCCGATCGGGACAAACCCCTGCCAGAGATAAAAGTGGGGAAAAAAATCGAGTCCGGCACCAAAATTTTCTCATCCAATGCCTCGTTGACACTGTTTAATTCTTCCAGCCGCTGTCGTATCCGCGAATATTCAAGAAGCCCGGACGGAATTGGCGGTATGGAATTTTACGAAATGAAGATCGGGGAGTACTGACAACTATTTGCCTGGCAGTTTAATAATAAAACGTGTCCCCTTGCCCACCTCACTTTCAATTTCAATGGTTCCGTTGTGTTCCTGGATAATATTATACGCGATGTTCATGCCAAGACCGGTGCCCTTGCCAATCTCCTTTGTGGTAAAAAACGGATCAAATATCTTAGACAGATGTGCTTGATCTATACCGCACCCATTATCGGATATGGTGATAACGGCTTTATCGCCTTGCGTTTCAGTCAGGATTTTTATCTCGCCTTTCTCTTTGATGGCCTGGCCGGCATTTACCAGGATATTCATAAATACCTGATTGAGTTTTTGCGGGAATCCTTCCACACGAAGCGTATTCCCAAACTCCTTGGTCACGGTTGCCTTATATTTTAGTTCGTTGTAAACCACGTTCAAGGTTGATTCCAGCCCCTTGTTTATATCAATCAGCGTTTTCTTGTCATTGCCCGGATGTGCAAAACTTTTCAGATCCCCCACAATTCGGCCTACCCGGTCCGTTCCGTCTTTGCAATCACCCAATAGTTCAGGGATATCCTCTTTTAAATAGTCTATTTCAATCTGCTCTTCATACTCTTTGACCGCCTGCACCTGGTTTTTCAACTCATTATTAATTGACACGTCATCAGCAAGTTTTTTTTGCAAATTCTGATAATGTCCCAGAAGAGTTTTTACATCGTCCATATAGTCATTGAGCGCTTCCAGGTTACTTGATATGAATCCGATGGGGTTGTTTATTTCGTGCGCCACGCCGGCGGCCAACTGTCCTATGGATGCCATCTTTTCCGACTGGAGAATCTGAGCCTGGGTGGATTTAAGCTCCTTGAGCGTCTTATCAAGCGTTCTGTTTTTCTGGATTAACTCTTCCTGCATGGCATGATGTTGGCTTTCAAGGGCTGTGATCCGTTTACCGGAATTGATTCTCGATCTGAGTTCATCCGGTTTAAAAGGCTTGATGATATAATCATCTGCACCCGCCTCAAACACCTCTACCAGATCCGTGGTTTTATCCTTGGCCGTTAACAAAATGACATATGAATAAGTCTTCTTATTTGAAGCCCTGATCTTTGTGCACAACTCAATGCCATCCATTTCCGGCATCATCCAGTCCGAGATCACCATATCGGGCTCATGTTTTGAAAAAAGCTCCCACGCAATTTTTCCATTTTCCGCTTCCAGAACCTCATACCCTATTTTTTTTACGGCCTTTTTTACCAGAAGCCTTGAAACATAGTCATCTTCAGCAATAAGAATTTTCATATATCACTCCAATCAATATGGTTTATATGATCATTAAATACGCGGCTGTCTTTTTCCAGCTGATGAAATACCCTTGATGCCGCGTCAAAATCACCGATGTCAGATACTTTTTCAAGTTCACGGGCTGTTAAACTGATCTGTTCGGCCCCGATGTTTGCTGAGGAGCCTTTCAACGCATTGGCAGACAGGGACAGTTGATCTCCGTTTTTTTCAACGATTGCCGTTTTCATGGTCTCAAGCTGTCTGGACAGACTTTTGATATATTCACCCAGCACTTGTTCAAGAAATTCCCGGTCATCCATAGCTCGTTCAAGGGCTGCCTCAAAATTAAACACTCCTTTTCTTTTTCCGGTTCTTATCACATCAGAATACTGGTTGACCTGTTTTTTTGCCACGCGGATGCGATTCATCCATTGCTCGACCATTGAAAGAAGTTTTCCGTCTGTTACGGGCTGGACAATATAGTCATCGACCATGCCATGATCATCTTTGGGGGCTTCATTTTGAACCAGGCCTAAAATGACAATTTTTCCAATATCGTTGTCCTGCCGGACTTTTCTCATTTTCGCAACCACCCCGGCCAGGGATTCATCTGCGCGACCATATATCAGGTCATCGGAAACCAGGGCCATATTGTAGTTTCCGCTTTCAAACAATTCCATGGCCTGATCAATGTCCTCGCAGGACTCGACCCAATATCCGGATTTTGCCAAAATATTTTCAACTTTTTTGCCGGTGGCGGTTTGCATTCCTATTAAAAGGATATGAACCTGCTGTTTTCGGTGCTCCTTCAAAAAATGACGGGTCAAAACTTTTGACACACCAGCACTGGTCAACGCCATCCCGGTTGTAATACACTCAAACAACAATCCATGGTCCACAGGCTTTGGCAGATACCCCTGAACACCAATTTTTTCAAGACGTTCCACATCGCCGGGTTTTCCCTGGCGTGACAGCATGATAATCATCACATCAACGGCCCTTGATGCCCGCACATTTTTTGCCAGCATTTCTCCGCTACCATCTGACAAATGCATATCAATCAATATAATGTCAAAGGATGCCCCGGCTTTTGCATCCGGCGATATTTTCTCCAGGGCTCTATGATAGCTGATTGCCTCACTTACCCGGCAGCCCCAATGGGAAAAACTTTCCTTTAAAATCAATCGACCGGCATCATCACTGTCCACCAGCAACACCTTTTTGCCTTTGATATTGTCAGGCCTGTGCAATGCGTTCATTTCAAGAGGAGCCTGTTTTGCAAACGTTAATACAATCGTAAAAACAGACCCTTTCCCGGGGGTGGAACTCACATCAATCGTCCCGCCCATCAAGCTTACCAGCCGGTTTGAAAGGCTCAACCCGATACCGATTCCCCCGTATTTGCGTGTGGCACTGCTGTCTGCCTGGGAAAAAGAATCAAATATGGTTTTAAGCATGTCCGGTTCAATCCCGATACCGGTATCCGACACAGCAATAGACAGCGAGACATGCGTCGGGGTTTCCCGTATGGCTGAAATCGCCAAGCTAACGTCCCCTTTTGGCGTAAATTTTATGGCATTGTTTAACAGGTGTTCCAGAATTTGACGTATTTTTTCAGGGTCTCCCTGCAAAAGAGAGGGGACCTTTGAATCAACACTGAATGAAATTGCCACTCCTTTTTGAGTGGCTTTTTTATAAATATCGTCGGGTAATGCATCGAGCAGTGTCCGCAAATCAAAATCAATATTCCGGCACTTAACCGTCCCGGTTTCAATCCTTGAAAAGTCAAGGATATCGTTAATCACTAACATCAGTGTCTTTGCACTTTTTTTAAGGACAGCAACATACTCCTGCTGTTCATCATCCAGACGCGTGTTATCAAGCAGCTCCAAAATCCCCATTAACCCGTTCATGGGCGTTCTGATCTCATGGCTGATATTGGATAAAAAATTTTGCTTGGTGTGGTTTGCCTGTTCAGCAGTCTGACGGGAATAGATCAAATCTGAAATATCCTGGAGCGTCACAATCATGCCGTCAAATTCTTTTTTTTCGTCCCAGAAGGCATTGGCACTCAGCCGTACATGGATTTCCCCTTGTGCTTTTGTTTTCCTTACGGTTTCCATTCCCAGGATTACCTGCCCGTCTAAAACCCTTTGGATGGCATGCTTTGTCTGGTGGCGGCTTTGTTGCGGTACAAAATTGATACGCTGACCGATCAATTCTTTTGCTGTCCAGCCAAATACCCGCTCAAAGGATGAATTTATATAAACCGCCCTGCCGGTTCTATCATAAATTACCAACGGGTCTGCACAGCCATCCATGGCTTTTCTAAACAGATTCGGCCGGGCTGTTAACCCTGCCTGCAAACTTTTTTCCTTTTTTTTTACCATTACTGCCTTTTGTTTCTAAGATAATCCCGCCATAAAGGAACTCTGTCCTGCAGGCTGTACTTTTCCAGGTACGCTGTATCCACACCCATCAAGTTCTCCCATGTTCCTGCCTGAAATTGTTCGTGATATTCAATTATATCCGCCACATGGATGACCCCGCAAAGATCAAAATGATCACAAATGCTGTCCCCGGGACAATGATGATATGCCACAGCCTCGACCACGCTGTCCGGAAATCCCCAAAGCCCCATCAGATAAGCTCCGACCTGTGCATGGGAAACACCAAAAATCTCTGTTTCCGCCTGGAAAACGGGAAGCTTATCCTGTTTTACGATTTCAATGACCTCCCGGTATTGATCCGGAAAATATTCCACGAGTATTAATTTGCCCAGATCATGAAGAATACCTGCGATGGCTGCGTTATCAATGTCTTCTTTCTCCATATGTTCCATTGTGGCAATTGATGTGGCAATACCGCCGGCATTCACACCATGAACATGAACTTTTTCCAAAGGAATCACGGAAAGCGCATTCGAACTGACCTTGGAGAAAACCTCTATTCCTAAAACCAGCGTTTTAACAATATCGATCCCCAGCATGACAACGGCCTCCCGGGCGCTCGAGATATGTCTGGCCATGCCAAAAAAAGAAGAATTTACCAATTGCAATACCTTGGCCGTCATTCCCATATCGGTTGAAATTATGCGTCCGATGCTTTCCGTGGAAGCTGCACCGGATTCCAATTCTTCAACGACCTGGGAATAAAGCGCCGGCAGGCTGGGCATTGTTTCTATTCCTCCTAATAGTTCCAGGAGTCGAGCCTCACCCAATTCGCGCCGCAGAGAAAACGACCGGTGGATGGCTGCGACAAGAATCTTTTTCTCACAGGGTTTGGTCAAATACTGGTGGGCTGATTTTACCGATCGCAGTATCATCTCCTGGTCCGAATGCCCGGAAAGAATAATACGCACCATTTTCGGATATTTTTCTTTTGCAATGGCCAGCAGTTTCGCCCCGTCCATTCCGGGCATCCGCATGTCCGCAACAATCAGGTCAAATGTCTTTTTTTCTAAGGTGGCCAGGGCGCTTTCAGGACCTTCGGCAAAGACCATGTCCCATTGGTCCCGATGCGGCCGTAACATTCGTTTGACCGCCTTGAGTATATTGATTTCGTCATCCACAAACAGAATTTTCTTCTTCATGATCATAAACCCTCTATAAACGCTTAATCATGCCAGAAAAACGCACTACCAACGGATACCACCGATGTCTGAAGATAACACCCGTCTGGGATGAACACCCGTCTGGGATGAACACCCGCCTGGGATGAACACCCGCCTGGAATGAGTTTTCATGAATATTGGCTGAGACCTTTTGATATTTCGTATACACCTACTATAAAAAAAATGCCTAATATTCAAGCAGATATAGCAAATGGCATAAGTATGTTCTGTAAAACTAAAGATATAACCTTCCATGTTGATTGGCGGAACCATTCGAATTGACGAGCCATTTACTTTTTTACTGCCTGTCTGCGATAAAACTGGTCAAAAAGTTATTCCGGTAACTGCTAAAACGCGACTTTACGATTTACTATTTCCCTGATTGTATTGGATGCATAACAGATATTCGGGGCCGTATTTCCTATACCATACGCTTTTGCCCTGTTTCCAGAAGCCGGTTAATCCCGTTTGCATATTCCTTATTCTGACAAGGCTTGGCCAGGTAGTCCAGGCACGGATCTTTCTTTTTCAAATCTCCCACTGTCAGGATGGGTGGAAATAATAAAACCGGCCAGAGAATAATCCTTTTTTATCACTCCATGGCGGACAAACACACTTGCGATGGAGTCCCATCGTCCAGGATTTACATGGCCGATCTCAACAAACTCCGGCATTATCAATTTTTCCATGGCACCTGCTTCGTAAGCAAGGTGAGCCCGGCTCTTTTTGGAATTGTACTTCTGGTGGATCAGTTCAATAATTTCCGGTTTATTGGCCATGGCATATTTCCACCCCTTAAGACTGGCTTTTTTAAAGGCTGAAACGGTTTTCAAATTATCTTTGGCCCATTGCTGCTGAGTAAAAATCCACGCCATAGGCAGACGGCCGGATAATATTGAACGGCACTCCTTTTTCAGTAAAATAATAGGGTTCATTGGTAACATAAGTGCTGGCCGCATCAATATGCGGATCAAAAAAATAGTCCTTTTTACCGGGGCCGTCAATCAGTTCAAACTGATCAAGATTCACACCCTCGGCAAAAAGCATGGCATGAAGTTCAAGATCCCGGCTTGCCCGTGTCATTTTAACCCGCTTGCCAATAAGATCCTGGGGATGTGTAATTCCGGTTGACTGCCGTGTGACAAACACCAGCGGAGAGTGCTGAAAGACACAGGAGACAACGGCAACCGGTCTTTTATCCCGTAGCCTGGATATTAACACCTCTGAATTGGAGACACCAAACTGTGCACGCCATTCAACCACTTCATCTACGGTTTTGATTGAAAATCCACCCTCCTTGATATTTACATCAAGACCGGCCGGATTCATGGACCAGTTTTCTGTACTCTATTTTCCGGCGATCTTTTGGCACCTGGTGTAAAAATGCATAAACAGCCCCTTCAAATGGAATAAGATGCGGTTTTCGCCAGAACCCCCACGATGAGAACATACTTAAAAAGCATTTGAAAACAGAATAGGTCAGGGCATTGATCCCGGAAGGCGGTGCCGGCGCCAGCAGTATAGTTTTGTGCGCCAGATCCCTTTGTGTCAGCATCTGGACCCCCCCCCATGGAATGCCCCATTAAAATAGGCTTGTCCGGCAACTTACGGATATAGGATTCAAGGTCATTGACATAGTCTAAAAGACTTGTGGTCCCCAGACCCTGGGGAGGCGGATCTGATGGGGAAACCTCATGGTGCCGAAGAACCGGGGTATGGCAAGCGAAACCCTTTTCTTCAAAATACCCCTTAAACGGTTCCCAGACCCAGGGGGCTGCCCAGCGCCGTGCACCATCACAATAGATCCGACCATCGTGTCTCCTGATTATTTACGCCTGTTTTCCGGCCATCTCTTCAATATCAATTTTAATAATTGCTGTTTTTGCCAGCGTCTCTTCGGAATACTCAAAAGACCTGCCCGAATACTGGGACATGATAATATCCAAAGCTTTTTTCTTTTGGGCTGCATCGTCTATAAAACCTGCAATCCCGGTCCCGATCACGCTTTTATATTGGGCCCCCCACTCACAGGCAAGCTTTGCCTTTTTAAGCGATATCAATTCATCCACCTCAAAACAGACTTTGGGATTGTTCTTAATCAAATCAATTTTTCGCCCCTCAGGTGCGCTGTGCAGAAACAGGGCCCCATCTTTATATCCGAAATTAATGGGAACGATATAGGGGAAATCTTTATCAACCATGGCAATCCTGCAGACACGGGCACTTTCCAAGACCGCCTCAATGTCGGCAAACTCTTTAATCTGTTTTTCTTTACGTCTCATTTCAAGGCCTTTTTAAATATTTCAAACTGTGTCTGATCGATCCCTGCCACGCCCAGAGGCCTGTTCTTGGCATCGTGGCAGTCGGAACCGCCGGTAACTAAAAGCCCGTGCTCCCGCGCCCATCCTTTAATCAAAGTTTGATGCTCCTTTGTGTGGCCGGGGTAATAGACTTCGATACCCTTTATTCCCCCTTTAAGAAATCGCGGCAATAGATTTTCAACCACCTTTACTTTGGGCAGTACTTCCTTATAATGCCCCTGCCCCGGGAAAGATCCGGCTGCCGGATGCGCCAGAACACTGACAAGATCAAGTTCGGCAACCAGGTTCACAGCATCGTCAAAATCAATTCCGGACGGCAGATAGGCCGGACTGTCATTGCCGATGATCTGTGTTACGGCATCGGGATCCTCAATGCCGAAGGTTTGATTCAACGCCAGGGCGAAATGACGGCGGGAAGCATTGTCACTTAAGGCCGATATGTCTTCGTATCGCAATGGTCTTTTAAGCCGGGGGGTCTTGCCGTCAGGTCCGAAAAAAAGGTTGATCTCCTTGACCCTTGCCCGAACCAGTCCCTCGCCCCTGCCGCGGGATAAAACCGTATGCATTTTTTCCGTGAATCTATCATCCGCCAGACGGTTTGGCGAAAAATAGCACAACAGGTGAAGCGTGCCGATGAAATTGGGTTCTTTAAATCTTATTGACACTTCAACCCCGGGTATTACATCAATATCGTATCTCTTTCCGGCATCAACTGCGGTTTTTACACCATTGATGGTATCATGGTCTGTCACCCCCAAAGCCTTTAGTTCTAAGCCTTTTGCCATTTTAACAAGTTCTTCGGGAACAAAATCACCGTCAGATGCGGTTGTATGGTTGTGTAAATCCGCAAAAATTTGAGATCGCATGACTCTCCTGTGATTAATATTGTTGTTTTTTATCAAGCATGTTCCTGTTTTTATACCGGTTCCGGGAAAAATACAATCGAACTTTTTTTTAAAAAAAAGAAGTTAATATTTGATTTTTACCAATTAAATGGTAGAAGAAAAAATACATTAATTTCAATAACTATTTGGAGATGCACGTGAATACGTTAAATACCGGTACTGATATAGACATCATCAATGAACTTGGGAAAATAAATACTGACGCCCAGGCCAGGGATATTTTTGAAAAATATATGGATGATACTCAACTGGAACGAATCGCAACCATAAAACATCCTCAAGCCTTAAAAAGGATTGCCAACTCAATTGTCATCTGCAAACCTGCATCCGTATTTATAAATACCGGTTCACAAGAAGACAAAGAGTTTATAAAAAAATTATCATTAAAGAAAAAAGAAGAGGCTCCCTTAGCCATAGACGGTCACACTATTCACTTTGATCTTGCCAAAGAACAGGGCCGGATTGTGGACAGAACCTTTTACATTGCCAATCCCGAAGACCATATCAGCTCCCTTGCCAACAGGATGGACCGGCCGGCAGCACTTGAAGATGTTGCATCAAATTTAAGCGGCATCATGGAAGGTAAAATCATGATTGTCGGTTTTTATATGAGAGGGCCTGTGGGATCACCGGTTTCCAACCCGGCACTCGAAATTACCAGCAGCGCCTATGTCGCCCACAGCGCTGAGTTGCTGTATCGAAATGCCTTTGCCGCCTTTGACACGGAAGTTGAAAAGCTGGGACACTTTTTCACCAATCTTCACAGCGAAGGGTTGAACAGGACAGAGGATCTGCCCAATGCCCGGGTCTTTATGGATAGAAAATTTAGAACAACCTATAGTTTCAAATGCACCTATGCCGGTAACACACTGTTGCTGAAAAAAGGGAACCACCGTTTTGCCGTGGACAAGGCTGTTTATGAAAACACCGGCAAGGAGTTATCCGAGCACATGTTTATCACCGGCATCCACGGTCCTGGTGGACGGGTGACTTGGTTTGCAGGCGCAGCACCCAGCGGTTGCGGCAAAACCACTACAGCCATGGCCGGCAACGTATTTATCGGTGACGACCTGGCCCAGATGTGGATTGCCAAAGACGGCAGCATCCGGTCGATTAACCCTGAATGCGGTATCTTCGGTATTGTGGAAGATGTTAACCAGGACGGGGACCCGCTGCTGATGAAAGTTTTAAGACAGCCCGGGTATGAAGTGATCTGGTCCAATGTTTTGATTGATGAAAACAACGTCCCCCACTGGGTGGGCAACAATGAAACCCATCCTTCAAAAGGCGTCAACTTCCAGGGGGACTGGTATGAGGGTAAAAAAGATGAAAACGGGGATCTGATTCCTCTGTCTCACCCCAATTCACGCTGCACCTTAAGTTCTAACTGTCTGGACAATTATTCCGAAGAGGCCGAGAACCCTGAAGGGGCGTTAACAAGAGTATTTACATACTCCGGCCGTGACGCAGACACCATGCCGCCGGTATGGGTGGCCAAAAGTTCCGATGCCGGTGTCGTGATCGGGGCTTGTATCGTCTCCGCCGCTACGGCCACGGAAGTCGGTGCCACCGGGGTTAAAAGAGCACCCTGGGCCAATGCGCCGTTTATTCCGGGCGCCCTGGGAGATTACATGGATGCCCAGTTTAAATTTTTCGGCAGCCCTGACATTAAAAAGGAACACAAACCGGTTATGGCCGGGTTGAACTATTTTCTAACCGACCAGGCGCGCGGTGGTGATTCGCCAAAGCTTCTGGGTGAAAAAAGGGATGTAAAGGTGTGGCTCTCCTGGCTTGAGAGATATGCCCATGGTGAAATTGATTTTCTTGAAACCCCCATCGGCAACCTGCCTAAATATGACGATTTAAAAGAGCTGTTTAAACAGATCATTGATAAGGAATATGATAAAGACCTGTATATAAAACAATTTTCACTGTACGTGGACAATATTATCCAGCGCGTTGAGCTGCAGCAGGATGCCTATTCTAAAGAAGACGGTATCCCCAAGGTTCTGTTTGAAATTCTGGCAGAGCAAAAAGCGGTCCTCACTGAGCTGAAACAAAAACACGGCAGCATTGTATCACCGGAATTGTTTTAACCCGAATATTTCATGAGAATATCCGGGTCTATGCCTGATTGAGCCGATCAATTTATTGAATTACTTCATTTTACTGGAGAGACCATGAGTGCGATTTCATCCATTGAGCTGTACCACGTCCGGATTCCGCTGGACAAACCCTTTTACCCGTCCTGGATTCCCGGATACCCGGCAAAGGAAAACCGGTTTGACCTGATAAAAATCACCACAAAAGATGGTGTTGAAGGCTACTCTGCTGCACCTGCCATGTCCTCGGAAAGGCTGGGCCTGGGCAATCTTATGGCCCCTTATCTTATCGGCCATGATGCCACGGACATCGATTTGATGCTCCAGCGTATCCGGGAAATAGGGTATTTAGGGGTACGGGTGGGGTGGATTGAGCCTGCATTCTGGGATATCAAGGGAAAAATTGAAGACAAGCCTGTTTTCGAACTTCTGGGCGGACGCCGGGAAAATGTTGAACTCTATGCCTCCACCGGGGAAATCAAGGATGAGGCCTCACGGGTGTTTGAAGCAAACAAGCGTTTTGAAGAGGGGTTTAAAACCATTAAAATAAGGGTGCATGAATTTGATGTTCAAAAGGACATTGCCCATGTTAAAGCCGTTGCGGATGCCGTGGGAGATAAAATGGCCATTGGCGTTGATGCCAACCAGGGCTGGCGGGTGACCATCATTAACGATGCCCCCTTATGGGATCTGGATCGGGCCAAATATTTTGCCGACGCCTGTGCAGACATGAATATCGCCTGGCTGGAAGAACCCCTGCCCATGGACGACTTTGACAGCTTAAGCCAACTGACCCAATACAGTAAAATTCCCATCACCGGCGGAGAGACCCACAGCAACGGCAAGACCGAATTAAAAACAATGATTGAAAAGAAGTGCTATAACATCTTCCAGCCCGATGCCATCATGACCGGTGGGATCCGCCATGCCCTTGATGTGGCGCAGCATTGCAGAAAACACAATCTTGGGTTCACCCCCCACACCTGGACAAACGGGATCGGATTTGCCGTTAACCTGCAGGTACATCTGGTCAGCGGGTTCAACGGTCTCAAACCCCTGGAATTTCCCATCAATCCACCGTCATGGACCATTGAAAAAAGAGACGGCATCCTGAAGCGTCCCTTTGATCATGTCAACGGCGAGTTGCGGCCGACCTATACACCCGGACTTGGATTTGAGATCGACCAGAAAAAACTGGATAAGTATGGGGAACAATTTTTCAGCATGAATAAGAAAAAACTGATCTTCTACACCATTAAAGACAAGGGCTTTTTCACGGCATTAAAATTGAATTCCAACAAGAAAAAATATGGGGTAACCACAACAAAAGAGAATGCAACCGGGCAATCGGAATAACCCGGCTTTCCCGAAAAGGAAAGGCTACAGTTGGCCAGCCAGCTTTTCAATATCCGTTAGTACGGTGGGATGCTTTTCCATTTGCCCTTTCTCATCTATCCCCCGGTAGCACAGATCTGCATGATAGCTGATATCGGCAGCATCAAAAAAATACCGGGCTGTTAATTTCATGCCGTCAAAAAGATCTTTACCCCGGGTTGCGCCGACAGCCAGCAGGATCCCTTTACGGTTCCGCCCCTTAAATTCACCAAGCTTTAACCGGTATTTTCGGGACCACAACACCTGGATACGGTCAATCAACGCTTTCAAGTCAGCCGGGAACCCGTAAAAATAAACCGGAGAGGCAATGACGATAATATCCGCTTTGAGCATCGCGGGCAGAAAAACAGTTGTAAACTCATCCTTAAATATACAGACGCCTTTTTTCTCACAGGTCCCGCACCCGATACAGGACTTGGTATCCAGTTTAACAGCGTCGATAATCTGTATGTCATGACCCCTGTTTTCCATTTCACCCATAAATCTTTCCATCAGGTAAAAGGAGTTGCCCTTGGGTCTGGGACTGCCGGTAATGCCTAAAACAAACATGATGATCACTCCATTATCTTTAAAAGATGTACTTCAAAAATCAATGCCATTCCCGGCCGGATCAAATCTCCGGCCCCACGGTCCCCATATGCCAGACCCGCTGGCACAAACAGCATCCATCGGGAGCCCGGCATCATTTTTTGTAACGCCTCTTTCCATCCGGGTATCACATTTTCAACTTTAAAAACAGCTGGCTGGCCCCGTTTATATGATGAATCAAATTGTGTTCCGTCAAGAAGGGTCCCCCGGTAGTGGCACTCAACTGTATCTGAAATTTCAGGATAACGCCCTTCTCCCTGCTCAAGGATTTTGTACTGCAGACCTGAGGCAAGTGTCACAACATTTTCTTTGGCTTTATTGCCGGCAAGAAATGAGGCTGCAAGGTGACGGTTTTCCTTTGATTCAATTTGAATTTTTCCGATCTGCCGGGTCCGCGCCAAGCGCTGATATGAAATCAACAACTGCTTTAATTCTTCCTCTGAGAATTGTGGCATCCCGGCCAGAGCGTCTGCAGCTCCTTCCATAAAAAACACCAGGTCAAGATCAACATTCTGGTTCAATTTTTCAGCAATATCCAACCCCAGGGCATAGCTGATCTGTTCTTCTATACTGGCTGTTTTCAAGGTGGAACTGTTTTTGTCTTCTGCATTCACCACTGTTATGGTGATCGATAAGATCAGGAAAATCATCCAGGTCCTTTTCATGGATTTCCTCGCAGACTCCTTCTGGTGTTATTTAGATATAAAAATCGTTTTTAACAAATTGGTGTCGTATATATTGATTACCATTAACAAAGCGAGTTTGCAAATATGTCAAATCACAGACATGTGCTCCAATACACGTGTGTGGTTTTCAAGCACTCAAATTTTAAAGTCCATTAAGGGACAATCGATTTGCGGTTAAGTGATTCTTTTCCCATATGATTTTTTTAAGAACATGTTTTTGAGAATCACAACAGTTGTTTTGCATCTTCATTGTAGCTGTTTCTTCTTTCTTTTTGGTGAACAGCCTGTAAACTATTATAAGGTAAAAATGAAAATGCCACTTATAATCTAAGCCTAAATTGGGAAATTTAGTTTCGATAATTACGAATTTTTAATAAATATCCTTATAAAATTAAAATTTGTCTTGACAAAAAAAACTTGATTTGTTTAGCCTTATATACAACAGGCAACACAAGTTTAACTCGGCACGATTTTTCAGCCTTAAACATTAAGGAGACCACATGCATAAACTATTAGAGGACAGGGCAGGAGAGAAGATCATG
>CAZLTD010000140.1:0-14193 GCA_964562385.1 uncultured Desulfobacula sp. | reverse complement strand
ATTCGACGCTGATTTTATTATGTAGGGGTCATTATTGCACGCTGATCAACACTCAATTTTCAACAGCTTTTAAATTCGCTGCACTAAATGCCGTGAACTGCGGTCCAGTAGGTCCTCAAACAGCACGTCATTTGACGCTTCGCTTCATTAAAAATCTGTAAGAAAATGTGGCTCTGAGGACGTCTCACGAATCACCCGTCCCTTTTCGCAAACTTTGAAGTTCCTGGTATTTTAAACACTGAAAAAAAAGGGAGTGGATTTTTGAATGGATAAAAAAAACGTTATTAATTTCCCAGGATTTCCAGGACCTGCTCAAGAAAATCGGCATAATTTATGGCACCCTGGTTCACCGTATACACAATGGCCCGTTGTCTGTCTATATCGACATATAACAGAACTCCCCAGTGGCCGGGATGATAAAAAAAGGACGGACCACTGCTGTCCCATCCCACAAACGGCCCCAGACCTATGGATTCCTCACCATAGGGTTTTAGTGCTGATGCAAGAGTGGTTTTATGTTGAAACAGTTTTCCTTGAGCCAGGGCCAGCCCGAATTTTGTCAGGTCCGCGGTTGTGGTCACAAACCCGCCATCGGCAAACTCCATGCTGGGATGGATCCGGTTCATGTCATAATCTTCAATATAACTATGTACTGGGCGGGCATGTCCGGGCAGTTCATGGGCCTGTTCAAAGGTGTCATTTAATCCAAGAGGGTTAAAAATCTGCTCCCTGACCACCTGGTGGTAGGGCTTTTTTGCAGCAGACGCGATGATCATCCCCAGCAGTGTGTAGCCAGGCGATGAATATTGCTGGCCTTTTCCCGGTATAAACTTTGGGCCGGCGTTGATCGCATATTCAAGAAGCGCTTCCGGTTTCCTGTTCATTTCGGGGTACTGCATGAGCCATTTTCCAAACGCCCTGTCATCATCTGTGTTGGGCAGGCCGCTTGTGTGGGACAACAGCTGCCTGACAGTGATCTGTGATCCATAATTTATTCCCTTGTATATGTGCAGCCTGTTCACCAGTGACGGTTCAAGGTACCTGGAGATTGAGTGATCAAGATCAAGGATGCCTTTTTCAAAAAGGCGCAGCACAACAGCGGCTGTGAACAGCTTTCCCACGCTGGCTGATCGGAAGCTGGCATCCGGCATTACAGGAGCGGCATTTGTAAAAGAAACCTGCCCTTTGGCATTGGCATAGATGACGCCGGTGGTATCCTCAACGCGCAGGATCACACTGGGGACTTCCGGTTTTTTTGCCCAATCCTGGAGCAATGCATCCATGTGGGCTGTCATTCCCGGTGACAAGTCCGCAGAGACCGCTATCCCAGGGCATGTTAAAAAGCATAGAACCAGACACAGAAAGCGGATCATGGCCTTATTTCCCCCCTTCATAGCGATTATCCATATTTTTTATGGATTCCCGCGTGTATAACACCACACTGATCCAGATAAAACCGAATGTGACCAGGCTGTGGCGTGTAAATTCCTCTTTATAAATAAAAACACCCAGAATAAAGGCGATTGAAGGTGCCAGGTATTGCAGTATACCAATGGTGGAAAGATTCAGCCTTTTGGCGGCATATGCGAACCAGAGCAGCGGCAGGCTGGTGGCCACACCGGAACCGATCATCCAGAAGGTTAAAACAGGATCTTTGAAAAACAAACTATGTCCCGCAGCCTTCTGCCACAGGACATAGAGGAGAGCCGGAACAACCAGGAACAGGGTTTCGATTAACAACCCCGGGATGGGCGGCACCTGTATGGTTTTCCTGGCATACCCGTACAGGGCAAAGGTGATGGCAAGTGTCAGGGCAAACATGGGCAGCGCCCGGTAGGCCACAAGTGAATAGGCCACACCGGCCAGGGCAAAGGCAATGGCAATGCGCTGTATTTTACTGAAGGTCTCTCCTATGAGCAGATAGCCGAACAGCACATTGATCATGGGGTTGATATAATAGCCCAGGCTTGTCTCAACCACATTATTGGAATTGACCGCCCAGATATAGACAAACCAGTTCACACCGATTAAAAGCCCGCTTAAGGCAAGGCCTTTCAACTTTTCAGGGTATTGAACAATGATCCCGACCTCATGCCATCTTTTTTGCAGACAAACGATACCCGACAAAAAAACACAGGACCAGATCACCCGATGGCACAGGATCTCAAATGGGTTTACCGTCAGCATCTGCTTCCAGTAGGCCGGTAAAAATCCCCATGCGGTAAAGGCGGCGATGCCGGCAACGGCACCATAAAATTGTGGACCCACGATTTCCTCCTGACCTGTTTTAAAATTGCCGGTCTCCTAATATAAACAATCTTCACTGAAAGGAAAGAGCTTTTGTCATAAAATCGAAATTTAATACACAAATCTTTTAAATGTGTGATATTATGGCGCCAATCGTATCGTCACCGGCAGCAGGGCCGGTTTCAACAATACTAGTTTCAACCAGGACAGGGGCCAGCACCAGGAAGCTTTGAATTGACTGACAAGTATATAGACATACCGGATGAAACACCGACCAGCAAAACCTTTGTGCAGCTTTATCAGGAAAACCGCATGGCCAGAAAGCGGCTGTCCACCCTGCTTGAATACCTGCCTGATCCTGTTTTTGCCTTTTCCCTGGATAACAAGGTTGAATATGTAAACCCCGCCTTTGAGCGGATTTTCGGATGGACCCTGGATGAAATCCAGGGAAAAAATATTGATTTCATTCCGGAACACATGACTGAGCAGGCCAAAGAGGGGATGCGGCTTTTATACAAAAACAGGTATGTCCATGATTTTGAGACCCAGCGCCTGACCAAGGACGGCCGGATACTGGATATCGCTATCAACGGGGCCATCCTCTATGATGAAAACGACCAGCCCACGGGCCAGGCGCTGATTTTAAGGGATATGACCCATGAAAAACGGATGGCCAAGAGCAACCGGATCATGTTCAACATATCCAAGGCGCTGCACCAGCAGCAGAAGCTAGGCGACCTGATTGCGGTCATTACAAAAGAGATTCAGGAATTGATCAATGTGGAGGGTGCCTTTATCCTCCTGGCGGACGAGTCCAAAGACCAGCTCTATTTTTTAAGCGCCCAATACAAGGACGGGGCCACAGAAAAAAAGTTTAAAAAAATTCGTTTCGCCGCGGATCAGGGAGTGTCCGGAAGGGTTTATAAAACAGGGGAACCCATGATCGTGCCGGATGTCGACAAATGCTCCTTTTATCTGCGCCGGGTTTCCGATGAAACCGATCTTAAAACACGAAATTTTTTATCGGTTCCCATGAAGCTCAAAGACCGGACTATTGGCGTTGTCAGCGTGGTTAACAAACATTTCGGCCAGTTTGACCAGACCGATATGGATCTTTTAAGCATGGTGGCCAGCACCATTGCCCTGCCCATAGAGAACACGCGAATCCATGAAAAGTTAGAGCTGTCCTATCAGGAGCTCAAAGGCCTGAACCAGGCCAAAGACAGGGTGATCAACCATCTGGCACATGAACTGAAAACCCCTGTATCGGTCCTGGGTGCATCCATGAAGCTTCTGGGCAAAAAACTGGCTGCCAAGGGATTTAAAAATGAACAGATCGAAAAAATTTTAGACCGGGGCCAGCGAAATTTAAAGCGGATCCTGGACATTCAGTATGAGGTTGAAGACCTGCTGCAGAAAAAGGAGTTCAAATCATTTCATCTGTTGAACCGTCTGCTGGATGCCTGCGCGGATGAACTGTCTGTTCTGTTTGAAAGTGAAACCGAAAACAAAAAAATTATCGATGCGGTTCAACAGACAATTGACAAGCTGTTCGGCCCAAAGAACCTTCCATCCGATACCATTGATTTAAAAAACTCTATTTACGATCAGATAAAAATGCTCACCCCGCAATTTTCCCACCGCGCCTGCGACATCAACCTGGCTTTTGAAGATTGCAGCCCGGTGGTGATGCCTGAACCCATTTTGGCAGTGCTGATCACAGGATTGCTGAAAAATGCCATTGAGTATACACCGGACAACGGCAGGGTTGATATCAGCCTGAACATGGTTGACCATCACCCGGAATTAACCATAAAAGATTTTGGGATCGGCATTACCAAAGAGAAACTGCAATTGATTTTTGATGATTTTTTTACACCGCCTGCATCCATGGATTACTCCACCAAAGCCCCTTTTGAGTTCAACGCCGGCGGCCGGGGATTTGATCTTTTAAGAATAAAACTGTTTTCCGGGCAATATGGGTTTTCAATTGATATCGATTCAAAAAGGTGCCCGGTGATCCCCAATGATATCGATCTTTGTCCGGGAGACATCCAAAACTGTGCTTCATGTGCTTCAAACGAGGACTGTCTGCAATCGGGCGGCACCTCAATCCGCATTCGTTTCCCAAAGAACAGCTCGTAATCAAGACGCCTTCCATAAGTATTGCCTTTGGGGGTGGAATTTGATAATAACCACCTACTCGGATATTTCATGAAATTATAAGCAATTTTATGAAATAATTTTATAATGACAGGCAGTTATATTGCTTAAACATATACTAATGAACAACATATACGTCAGGGTTTTATGGCTAAAAGAAAAAGCAGATCCCAGGTACTGAAAACGCGCAGCAAAAAAAGGCAGAGAAGCCTCTTTGTAACCTTTATTAAATGGATGGCGATTCTTTTTATTTTGTTCACTGTCATGGGGTGCGCCGGGCTTGCCGGCCTCTATTACTATATCAGCCAGGACCTGCCTAAAATAAACACGTTAGAAGATTACCGCCCGGCAACCGTCACCAGTGTCTATTCCGATGACGGCCGGAAAATCGGGGAGTTTTATGAAGAGCGCAGGATTGTCATCCCGTTATCCCAGATGCCTGCCACCTTGAAAAACGCTTTTGTGGCTGCCGAAGACTCTCGGTTCCGGGAGCATCCCGGCATTGATATTGTCTCCATTTTCAGAGCATTTTTAAAAAACGCCCAGGCCGGCACCATTGTCCAGGGGGGCTCCACCATCACCCAGCAGGTGACCAAATCATTTTTACTAACCCCTGAACGAACCTATACCCGAAAGCTTAAAGAGGCCATCCTGGCCTACAGGATTGAAAAAAAATTCACCAAGGATGAAATTTTATTCCTCTATCTGAACCAGATATACCTGGGCCATGGCGCATATGGGGTCGAGGCCGCCTCTGAAAACTATTTTGGCAAACATGCCAAAGATATGACCCTTGCCGAATGCTCCATGCTGGCAGGCCTTCCCCAGGCGCCGTCACGCTATTCCCCTTTCAGGTTCCCGGACCGTGCCAAACAGCGCCAGATATATGTACTGAACCGCATGAAGGAAGACGGTCTGATTTCAAACCTTGAAGCCACCGAAGCCATGGACGAAAAGCTGGATATCAAACCCAGGAAAAACTGGTTCATCGAACGGGTCCCCTGCTACACAGAGCATGTCCGGCGCTATATTGAAAAAAAATACGGCAAGGATGCTCTCTACCGCCAGGGGCTTAAAATCCATACTGCCGTTAATATTGAGCTGCAGAAAATCGGCAGACGTGCGGTGAATAAGGGACTGACCGAACTTGACCGGAGAACCGGATACCGGGGACCTTTAGACAATATCTATACAAGTGAAATAGAATCCTTCTGCAAACAGGTGGCCACCCAGATCGGCAACAAACCGCTTGAAAAGGGAAGCAATTATAAAGCAGTGGTACTGCGCGTGGATGATGAAAATCAGTTAACCCGTGTCCGTGTGGGGGATTTTTACGGTTTCATTAAACTTGAAACCATGACATGGGCCAGAAAGCCAGACCTTGAAGTGGCCTATTATGAATCCAAGGTTAAAAAACCCTCACAAGCCCTGAATGCCGGGGATGTCATCCTGGTGCAGCTGCTCAATGACTCTCTGGAGGACGAGGAGAGCCGGGTGGACCTAGGGCTTGAATTCTCACTTGCACAGGAGCCCGAAGCCCAGTCTGCTCTTTTAAGCATCGAAGCCGAAACCGGCCATGTCAAGGCGATGATTGGTGGCCGCGATTACAGAAACAGCCAGTTTAACCGGGCGTATCAGTCCCGTCGCCAGCCCGGCAGCGCTTTCAAACCTGTTATCTATGCCGCGGCTTTAGACAAGGGCTACACGGCAGCAAGCGTCATTATGGACTCGCCCCTGGTCTATGAAGATACGGAACGCGATTTTATCTGGAAACCGCACAATTACAAAGAAAAGTTTTTTGGACCGACCCTGTTTCGCGAAGCCCTTGTTAAATCACGCAATATTGTCACCATTAAAATCCTGCAGGATATCGGCATCAACTATATCACTGATTACTCGAAAAAACTTGGCATTCACTCTGCGATAAGCCAGGATCTGTCCATTGCTCTGGGATCCTCCGGACTGTCTCTTCTGGAAATCGTCAATGCCTACTCTGTTTTTTCCAACCTTGGTTACCTGATTGAACCGGTCTTTATTACAAAAATTTATGACCGGGATGACAACCTGTTGGAAACATCCAAACTGATCCGCAAAAAGGTGATTGATATGAGCACAGCCTATATCATGACCAACATCATGGAAAGTGTTGTCAAATCCGGGACAGGATGGAGACTCAAGGCATTAAAAAGGCCTGTGGCCGGCAAAACAGGCACCACCAACAATCTTTTTGATGCCTGGTTTTTAGGATACACCCCGCGGTTTACCACCGGTGTCTGGGTGGGTCTTGACCAGGAAGCCCCCATGGGCAAGGGCGAAACCGGTTCCCGTGCTGCCAGCCCCATCTGGCTGGATTTCATGAAGCATGCACTGGAGGGAAAACCTGCCCGCACCTTTAATGTCCCCGAAGGAATCGTCTTTGCCAAGATTGATGCCAAAACAGGATTGCTCCCCATAGAGGAATCTGAAAAAACCATTTTTGAATGCTTTAAAGAAGGAACGGTTCCCACGGAGTATACCCCGAAGCCCGATGTTGCCGTGGATACCGAAGAACTCTTTAAAGAGGGGATCTGATCGGCAAAACACTATTCATCGTTCGGCACTGAACAGACCTTATAGTGTACTTACAATGTCTTAAATTGACTTAAACTATAGCGTTTGTAAAATCAAGTTTACCCTGCATAAAGCTGAACCGAGAACTGATGCCATAAACACAAGATGTAGTACACTGTTTCAGAATTAAAAACAGAGCACTAATAATTGTGGGGTTTCAATTGACTTCATTTTGGCGATATTATAGTTTTTTAAATTAATTTTGAGAAACATTTAAAACCTAATATCAGTCTTTCCCAGGTGCGGCCAGAGCACTGCAGAATTATTCCGGTTTCACTGTCAGCCGCTGTTTTTCCATTAGAATATCTGGATTATCCCAACCTTTGGTTCTCATCAAATCTAAATAGGCTCGACGATAAAGCAAGGAAACATCAATAGTTACTGGCCGTGGTGCACGGGTAGAAAAATAATATGTGCTGGTGTCTTTGGAAAAAGCAGCAAGCCGATTGTCTGAAACTATCCTGACCGGATTCCAGTATGATGCAGTTGGTGAGACCCGCGTCCACTTTTCTTCTAACACCTTGGCGAAAACTTTACCTGGAAGGCCTGCATAGCAGCCTTGTGAGATGTCACCAATGCCGCACCAATCCGGAAGTGAAGGCCCCTTTCGAAATGTTATGGCTCTTCGACTTTTATCTTCCGCTCTAACCAGAAGTATCACATGTCTAAGAGGCGAGCCAGTGGGAACATGGTGCCCTGTCTGATCATTTACCACAGTCACATCAATCTTGATAATTCTTCCGATAAATTTAGCGTCTACCTGCATGGTCACCGAGCTTGAAAGCAGCTCCCGGTCCATTACACCAGTCATCTTATGAGTGAGAATTTGGGCCGGGTTCCTTTCCAATCCACCTTTTTGAGGTAATGCAAAATGTCTATATCCCTTTGAGGGCATGTGACATGATTGGCAAGTCTGGGTGTTCTTCGGGTCGCTGTAGGGACTGGCAAGCCACTCGCCATATGAATTGTAGATTACGGTATCCCAAAAAACACCGAAATGGCAGCCGGCGCAGAAAGCGCTTTCCTTCTGCAGGGGCAGATATGTATCCTGACCAGGAGCTACATCATCTAAGGGGCCGGCAAAAAAATGCTGTCCAGGAGGCGGCCTTAAAAAGTTGTAAGATAGAACTCCTGGAGCATTCGGATAAGGCAGTTTTGTAAAAGGATCCAGACGGACCTCCCAGATTTTATGACAAAAATCGCAAGATATTCCTTCGGCTTCTAAATCCGTAACGTTATTTGGATCTGCTTCATAAGGTGTGTTAATTGCGGCAAGAGGGGTATGACAACAGCCACAATTGCCCTGTGAGGCCGGGAAATCAAGTTTATAGCCAGGGCCAAAATAGGTTTCATCCTTAACTGCCGGCAGTGGTATTGAACCATAATCCCGCTCGTGCGCATATCTGGTAACCGGACTTGAACGCCCCTTCGTGTCTGTCCCATTATACATTGTTAGAAATCGTGGATTGGTTGCAGATTGTGAATGAGCGTCTTTAATCCATTCATCTACAGGAAGCGGATATTCAAGGGTTGAATTTTTACTGCTGTGGCAATTGCTGCAAGCCTGTTTTTCCTTTTGGGTTTTTTGGATAGAACTGGTAGACGGTAACCAACCATATCCTTTATTATCAACATTAGGATGGGCTGTCAGCTCTATTTCCAGGTTTTGATGAAATGATGAAACTTCGACCGGTCCACCACAATAAAATCCTTTGGACCAGGCAGTTATTTTTATGGGCAGCTTTAATTGGGCCGGGACGGCGAGAGTGAAACGGCCGGAAATATCTGTAGTGCAGAAAAACTCTTTAGTTTGAATGCGTACAACCGCATTCGCGATTGGACCAGATTTATTTTTCACGATTCCGCTTACAGACCGCTCCTTTTCACTCGCTGTCAGGTGTGGTTCTGATAGAAAAGTGAAGACTATCAGCGACACGAACCCGGCAATAACAGGCCAGGATAATTTTTTTGACGATGTCTTCATTTAGCCAGTGCCAACCGGAAAACCCCCTCACCAGTGGTTGTTGCATATAACACACGCCCATCATGAGAAATGGCAAGGTCAACAATTGCGCGTGTGGATAATCCTTTATTGAATGGAACCCACATCTGTTCAATGAAATCCCATTGATAGATTCCATGGTGGCGGCTCCCGGCCCAGATAACGCGAGAATCACTTGGATCTATTACAACAGCCCAGATCGAGGCCCTCGGTTCCATCCCTCTGGCCATGGAATTCCATGTGGCCCCATTATCACGGCTAACGTAAACGATACCTTCATGAATGCCAGCATAAATGATATTCGGAGCAGTGGGATCAATGGCTGCACAACGAACATCCTTGAAGTTCAAATTACTCAAATGTTTCCAGTTCTGGCCGCTGTTAATGGTCTTCTGAAGTCCCCCCATGGCTGTTGCGGCATAGACAATATTGTGGTTTTTAGGATGTATGGCCAGATCATTTACACTCATTTTAGAAAGAGATGATTTCAAGGCCTGTGCGGGTCGCCATGTGATGCCCCCATCTGTTGATTTGAAAACGCCATTTCCGTCTTTACGTTTTTTTAACAGATTGCTTTTCATGCAACTAGCTCCATACACAACTTGCGGATTAGATGGGGCGAATATGATTCGTTTAAAGCCATACTGCCAACCATTAAACGCAGCCTGTTTCGGGAGCCTGAATACCATGTCCCAGGTTTTCCCGCCATCAGTACTTCTGAAAAGGCGGCCGCCAATTTCTTCTGAGGCAAGCACTATATTAGGATTTTTCAGATGTAATGCAACCGAATAGGACTCTGCAAAGATCGCCTGAGGATATGATAAGCCTTCCCAGGTGTGACCCTGGTCCTTACTGCGGAATAAACCACTGCGGGCGCTGGCATAAACAATATCGGGGTTGTGGCGATGGATTTCAATATCGAACATCAACGCTCCGGTATAACCCCTGCTAGCCAGAGCCCATGTTTTACCACCATCCACGGATTTTACGTTGCCCCCACCATAATTATTCACAAAAAGTGTTTTCGGGACATCCGGATCAACAAGAATATCAATCGGCCAACCCGAAACCACACCAGGTGGACCCCAGGGATATTTGAACCCTGCAATCCTTGCCCATGTTTTACCGCTGTTTCTGCTGACATAGAAACTGTGCCTTCCCGCAGCATATGCAATGGAAGGATTTGATAGTGCAAATTCAACCGAAGTTATTATTTCACTATGCAGGGTTCTACTCCAGGACCGTCCCCCATCCATTGTGAGGAATACACCTCCGGTTGTGTATCTTTTCCCCTTTTGATAATAATAGGACGCTGAAATATTTCCAGCACCAGCCAGAAGGGTGTTGGGATTTTGGGGATGCATTGCCAGGCTTCCAACGTATAAATCCGTAAGCTTATTTTTTCGGTCCAAAGTCTGCCATGTATCTCCTTTGTCAATGCTCTTCAGCACACCTACGCCCCCCCCGGTTCCGATAAAAATCAGGCGAATTTGGATCATTGGAGATCAGGTTACGGCAATCCGAGTTGTGCGCCTCCCTGTCGAAAATTCCGCAGGAAGCATAAATGATCTGGGGATTCTGCGGGTTGATTATGACGTACCGGGTAAGGTCGTTTCCTTCCCACACTATCTTCCAGGTCTCACCACCATTTTTAGTGCGGTAAATTCTGCCTCTAACCCGGTCAAATCCTTTTCCCGGATTATTCATGGGCACTTCACCGGCAGCAAAGACCAGGTCTGAATTTCCAGGCATGACTGCAAATCCCCGGAACACAAAACGACCCAGTCCGCCAGGAGAGACATTATGCCAATTTTTTCCACCATCCATCGATTTGTAGCACCCGCTGATATCCTTCAGCCCTGCCCAAATGATCTGCGAATTATTCGGATCTACAGTGAGTGAAAATACCGGGATGGCGTCTCCGGAATCTCCGGTTCGTACATTTATGCCATTATTGGAGGCGATATAGAAATTACCGCCATCCAGGCTGACATTAACTCCGCTGTAGTTATCCGTAACATAGACAATTTTTTTTCCGCGTGAGCTGTTGGATGCAAAACGCACATCATAGCCAAGACCTCCGATAGGTCCCCCGGTCTTAACCCATTTGTTGTAGATTTTTTTTTGGTGCATTTTTTTTTCAAACGATTGCACGAGAAGAGGATTGACCTGCAGAACAGTTTGCTGTTCCTGTTTCACCAGCCTTTTGGTCTTATCTTTGGACGCCTTATATTTTTGACGCCGGGCGCCATTTCCGACCTGTGCATTAATCTGCCTTGAAAATTCGATCCCATTTGACCAGGTTATCCTTGTGGCTGTTCCCTTTTTTGAAACATCTAAAATCTCCCCGTCGACTGGTTCCGGGCCGGACTTATTCTGCCATACAGTAAATACATGGCGGCCCTCAATCCGTCCCTCGCCGGATACAGCAGAATTATCTATACGCCAGGCAAAAAGATCCCTGTCCTGATCAATGACATATATGCGGCCGTCAGTACCTGACCACTTCCCGGAAATATATATCCCGGCATCATTTAATCGTCTCTTTTCAATATGACGTGGCTCTTCCATTTTGTTCTGCTGATCGTCATCGTGTATATTTGAATCTTGATCCTGAAAGGGTCTTCGGCTCAGGAGAAGACCGTTTGATAGCTCCAATAATTGGACTTTCCCCGCATGATCGATTTCCAGGATATGTCCTGTGAAATTTTGCCTGTTGGGTTCGGATTCCAAATGGAGGATATCGCCATCGATAATTCCCCTTAGGACCAGGGAATCCTCCTTTTTTAACAAGGTAACGGACGAATTAGTCTGTTGCGCTTTATAACGGTCACCCTGATTACTGAACCATTTACCGGATATGTCCACCGGCCTGATTCTGCCCCCTGAATTGTTTTCAATCTGGGCACGCTCCTCTGTCCGTCCTTGAACACCTTTGCGGCCGGTTGTTTCTGATCCTGGCTGGTTGTCAGTCACACCAAATGCCCGATGAAAAACAACGTTGTTTGACCATTCAATGAGTAAGGCCCGACCCTGTTCATCGATTTCAACAATGCTGCCCGCTGCGCGATGCATCCGTCCCTGTGTGTGCCATACGGCCTGGAGATGGTTTCCCTCGATTTTACCTTCCGCAACTTGGTCGCCGTCAATGATCCGCCAGGAAAAATTGTTGTTTTTCCTCTTGATCTCATACCTGTGCTCTAAACTGCTCTCCCAGACTCCGGAAATTCGTGGGGCTTGTTCCCGGGATAAGGCGGGCAGGGCAAACATAGAAGTAAACACTAACATAATAAGGAATTTCATCAAAGTTTTGGACATGCGGCCATTCCCCTGTTCGTATCTTGGTGAAAGCGCGTAAAACAAGTAGCAGCAAGATTATATGAGATCTGTTACGAACTTCTTAAAAATCGTCTATTTTCTGAAAAACACTACCCCGTTATTCCACTTGATTCTAATCGCTCTTCTTTCACCTTTAAAATCAACAATCACACCCTTTGCGCCACCATGACCATTCGGTCCTTCCCATGTGGCAAGGAGATTGTGACCGTCTATACGGCCATGACCTCTTTCATCGACACCTTCAACACCCCATTCAAAATTGAGGCCGTCCTGACCAATATGATAGATCCTGTTGATATTGCTTTTCCACATCCCTGCAATCTCAGGGATAGTTCGGGCTTTGATACCTTTAGGTTGGACATCAGGTTGACCTTTGAACTCCGGCACTCCTTTAATCATTTCCACCGTATTTTCTTTTTTAGGTGCCGGAGGTGCTTTATGGGTTGGTGGTTCTTTATAAGGCTGATATGCGCTTTTATCAAAAGGCCCCACATATTCCATTTTAATGGATGCAACCTGCCCGATTTTCAGGCTACTGAACAAATAAGCTGTCTGACTACCCTGGGGCAATATTCGTACCGCACCATTTTGCCCCTTTATCGTAACACGGATATCTTTTGGATTTGGATGACCATGAGGCCACGAAACAGATCCTTTGCCGCCTGGTACGATTCTAAGGTGGGCCCAATCGGCCTGACTGTTCTTTGTATAACTCTGTGCAATGCTGTGAATTTTATGGTAAATGGTCGAGGTGTTCTGGACGTCTTCTGGAACTGCATAAAAATGATCATGCAGGGAAACACCCAAAAAATCGCCAACGTCCTTCCTGTGGATAATGAGGGATCCTACGTACCATTTCTTTTTGAAAAGTCGTGGTTTGGAATATGTTATCCGCTTGAAAGGCGCTGCCCCATAATGGCCGCTTTCGACCTTTCTGAAGTTAGGAGTTGAGCGGTAATTCGGCAAATTAAAGAAGAGCACACCTACCTTTGAACCCAATCCGATTGATCTGGGAGCAAATTTAATGGTGGGAATTTTGAGCATCCGTGTGCCGGATTTCAGGCGAAACTTTTTATATGGATGATAATAATCAGAATAACCGTATAAAACAACAGTAAAAGGATCGATATCCTCCTGGGTTTCAACAGTGGTTATTCTTTTAGGCGGTTCAAGCGCCAGGGACAGATCAACACAGAAAAAACTAATGATAATAAAAATACTTATAGATAGAAGTCTCCAAAGATTTTTCATGGTGATACCTCCAGACTATGATCTTTTTGTTTGTTTTGCCCCCTTCAGGTAGTTTTTATAGATACAGGGAAGTGATTGTCATCTATGTAGAACTAAAACCTGTTTTTTGTCAAGACAAGTGTTTAAAATTATTTGAAAATCGAAAGAGACTCCTATCCGGAAAAAACAACTTAAAATCCTGTATCAGGAGTTAAGGATAATTATCCTAAGCAAAAATCTTATTTAGGATAATCTTGCACACGTAATCTGATGTATCCTTGATATTATTTGAGTAAGAGAAAATGGATTTTCAGTAAATTATTGTAGTAAATGGAAACCCCGAACTATTAGTCATCGCCTTTCCAAAAAAAACATCCAACCACAACATCTGGTGTGTTGAAAGAATACTCAATATTCAGCTTTATGGAAAATAAACATTCTCGGCATATCTAAGCTTCGGGCCGGGCAATCCGTTCGCGTCTGAGCGCATTTTTCAACAGCTTTTAAATTTGCTTCGCTAAATGTCGTGAACTGCGGTCCAGTGGGTCCTCAAACAGCACGTCATTTGACGCTTCGCTTCATTAAAAATCTGTAAAAAAATG
>CAZLTD010000139.1:11711-14434 GCA_964562385.1 uncultured Desulfobacula sp. | reverse complement strand
CCTTTGTTGGTGCTGGTTTTGGAATTTCGTGAACCCACGACTGTCGAACGGGAGAGAAGGCATGGTTGACGCTTTCGGGCGGATGCAGAAATATCACAAGGCTGTTAATGCTGGAGAACTTTTTATAGATTCCTGCACAACGCCGGATGCATTGGATGGTTCTATTCAGCAAAAAGCCATCGAATTTGCCAGAAAGATTGTTGGATAGCTAAGCTTTTAAGGCAACGCTTTTTTCACAGATGTGAAGCGAAAAAAAGGCCCGGCATTCGGCCGGGCCTTTTAGTCATCAATTTCAGTCAGACCTTGTCAGGCAGTTTCCAGGCAATGAGCATGAAAGCAAATCCGATGGCTGCGGCAAGCAGCGTGCCCGGTATAAAGGGTACCAGGGCCTGGAACTTGTCTGAGCCATGGGCCAGCATTACTTTGCCGCCCGAGATCTTGTCAAACAGCCAGGTTCCTTTAATGCTTCCGTAAACCAGGGTGTAAATCAAAGCACCGATCAGGCCGCCGGCCACAAAAAAAAGGGCATCTTTTCGACCGTCCGCCAGTGCACCCAGGCCTGTCCCGGGACAATATCCGGCCACAGCAAATCCAATGCCCAACATTGCACCGCCTACGATTACGCCGATATAGCTGCTTTTAACAGAAAGGTGCCCCGCGTCAATGACGCCGGCAGTCATCAGCAAAAACAGAAGGGTGCTGCTGATTCCGATGGCAAAAAAGATGGCCTTCATAAGGTGCAGGTCTTTTAAGCGAAGCATGTTAATGATGTTTTGAGGATTGGTGGCCCCAACCCGCTGCAGGGCGAATCCAAATAAAATTCCAAGTATGACAGCAAGAAAGATGGACATAAAGTACCTCCTATTGTCTTTTATAAATCAGTACGGCTGCGGGAACAGCTGCTGCAAAGGCGCCAAAGGCAAACAGATAGCCGCTCAACGATGTCTGCATCATTCCGCTCATCATGTGGCCGCTGGTACAGCCGCCGGCCAGACGAGCTCCAAACAGTACGAGCACCCCGGCAAAAAACACCGTTGCATAGCGCAATAACGAATTCTCCCCGAAACGCTGCCGCCAGATTTCAGGGGCACTGCGGTCCGCTGCTGTGGGCCTGGGACCACCTATGCGAGAGGATAAAAGCGCTCCTGCGACCATGGCAATAACAAACACAAAACTGTAATTTATGGGGTTGGCCACATTTTTAGCATATTTCCCACCGCTTTTATTCAAATATGCGTTTGGGCTAGCATAGCCTGATTTGCTTTCGGGTTTTTTTTGAACCACCGTGTCTGAGAACATGTTCCAGATAATTCCGTCGGCAATTACAAACTGGGTGGATACACCGATGGGTTTAACAAAAGCGACGGCAACAAGAAAGGCCGCTCCCAGTAAAAGACCTCCTTTGAGCCAGTTCAACTGTCCGTTCATAAAAGTTTCTCCTTATCATTGGGGTTGCAATAAATTTGATAAAGGGCTTCAAGTATCCCTGATACGGCGTGGCTTTTGAGGCGGTAATAGATTACCTGGCTTTCACGCCGCGTGTCCACAAGCCCTGCCTGTCGCAGACCTGCCAGATGCTGTGACAGGGCTGACTGACTTAAGGGAACAGCTTGATTGAGAACACTGACCGGGCACTCCCCTTCCATGAGGTGGCACAGCACCATCAACCGGCTGGGGTGGCTCATGCATTTGAGCAGCTTTGCCGCCTTTTCCGCGTTCTCTTTAAGTCTTTCAGGATCAATCTGTTCCATAGATACGCCCTTTGTTTTTATATTAGGTTTTCATAATTTAGAATAATCTAATATATCGATTTGTCAAGATGGTGGAAAGATAAAATCTGAGATTTTTGATCAATTGCTCTGCTTCAATACCATAAGTTCCGTTTAATAGCAGATTCAGCAGATAGCTGAGTACAGATGGAAAAAAACAGCTGAAAGCAAAGGGGGCCGGAACAATGGGGGGGGGATCCCATGCCGGTATCGATATCATGGTAAATGAACTGTTGCACTCTGCCTGTTCTAATGATACCTACCATCATTCAAACCATAGCGGAAAGGAAACCCAGTTGAAATATCACATAGTCTCTACATCCACCAAAGGACATGGCGCAATTTTTACAAATCTTAAGGATGCCCGGGATTACATGAAGAAGAAACCGGGCGCTGCCTACGCTGTGTCTGATCAGATGCCGGAACGAATAGCCCCTCAAAGCAAAGAACCCGTTATCGCCGAGTCAAAGGTGATTGTTAAGAACGGCACATCGGAAATTATAATCTACACAGATGGGTCTGCCCTGAACAATCCCGGCCCTGGCGGCTATGGGGTCGTACTCATGATGGATGGTAACACCATGGAACTGTCACAGGGCTATAAGCACACCACCAACAACCGGATGGAAATGATGGCTGTGATAACGGCTTTAGAAAAGATCGGCAGTACGGATCGGCCTGTTAAAATCTTCAGTGATTCACAATACACTATCAACGGTATCACCAAGGGGTGGGCAAAAAGCTGGAAGAAACGGGGATGGAAAAAGGCCGATGGTAAGCCCGCACTGAACTCCGATCTGTGGAAGTCAATGCTTGAGGTGACAAAAGGGTATCCTAACCTTACGTTCCAGTGGGTTCGCGGCCATGCCGGTGATCCCGGGAATGAACGTGCAGATGACCTTGCCAATGGTGCTGCACATGGGGGTGGGCTGCTGGATGATGTCGGATACTCAG
>CAZLTD010000139.1:0-11611 GCA_964562385.1 uncultured Desulfobacula sp. | reverse complement strand
AAATAGGGCAGTTCGCTGTTAGCTAAACTGTTGGAAATAAATGTCATTGTGCTAATAACGAAGGGCCGTGCTCCTTTTTTTTGATCTATTTTTGTAATGTTATGGTTACAGGCTCAGAGGAATTGGGAATAATCACCGACGTTGCAGCCAGGTCAGCCTTCATCTTCTTTTCAAATTTCTCCATTTGTATAGGAGACCCGTGTATGGCCACTGCTACTTGTGGTTTCATATCTCTTGCCATTTTAAATGCCTTTTTTGGAGAGCACGTTGGGGAAGGTTCTCCGGTCGGTACAAACGCTATATCCGATGGAAATTTTTTCAAGGAAACATAGGATGAATCGCCCCCATGGAAAATACCGATCTCTCCGATCTTTATATGATAGAGATAAATGGGACCGATGTGCTTCCCTTTAATGGCCGTGACCTCTATTCCGTCAAACTCATAGTGTCCTTTTTTTTTACTCACAGTGAGTTTGTTTTTGGGAATCTCTTTTTTAAGAGAATTGGCCACAGATGACTCTGCAATAACATGCGCTCCGGTGGCATTAAAGATATCCATTGCAGCCGTGTAATTAAAATGATCCCAATGGTCGTGCGTGAACATCAATAAGTCCAGACCATTGTTTTTTAATTTTTCTATAGTCTCCTTTCTAATATTGCTCGAAGGATCGATAAGAATCGTTTTGTCCGCCACTTTGATAATTACGGTCGATTCTTTAAAACAGATAAACTTTACTTCGTTTTCAGCGCAGGGCAACCCAAAGAATGTGTTCTCAGCAGCGAAACTGCCGGATAGTGACAAGAGGTAAAGACTAAATGCAAGACTGATAGATATCAGCGTTTTCATGATTTTCCCCTTCAGTTATGTGAATTTAATTAACAGCCTTTTCAGTTGAATTGATAAACCATCAAAATTATAATGTTTTCCGCCTGGTTGATCTCAAGAATAGAATATGAAAATATCTGTAACAAAATGCTTTTATCATGTCAAATTTAGCTGCCTGTCGCAGACGAAATGGGGGGCAAAATAACAGATTGGTTAAGTGGTAAATGGGCGACCCCATCCTCATCATGGATAATAATCCTTGAGTCAGAGCTGCATAACTGTTCATGCGGCAATTTATGTGGTAACCTTTTTTATGCAGCATTTTTTAAAATATAGTCTGATATTTTTAATACTATCTTTTCCGATATCTTCATTGGGGTATGAACGGTACAACAGGGTCACCAAATATGATTCCTATTTTAAAAAATACAGTAAGCGCAGTTTCGGCCCCGGCTTTGACTGGAGATATTTTAAATCCCAGGCCATTGCGGAATCAAATCTGAATGCTGATGCAAAATCCCATGTAGGTGCCAAAGGCATTATGCAGATAATGCCCAAAACATTTGAAGAGATTAAGTATAAACACCCGTCCATAAAAGGAAGTACTTTACAGCCGAAATGGAATATTGCAGCGGGTATCTATTATGACCGGACTATCTGGAATCTCTTTAAGGCAAAAAGGCCTTTTTGGGACAGGCTTGCATTTATGTTTGGCTCCTATAATGCCGGGAAAGGCAATATTCTTAAAACCCAGAAGATTGCCAAAAGCAAAGGCCTGGATCCCAATTTATGGTCATCCATTAGAAAGAATCTCATAAATGTGACAGGTAAACACAGCAAAGAAACCATCGGATATGTGGATAAAATAAACAAGGTAAAAGGAGTCTTAAAATAATGGAACCCGGAATCATAGTGGCAAATTTTTTATATGCAATTTTCGGTGTGATCCTTACACTCGTATTTATGCTTCTGGGGTTTAAGCTGTTTGACAGACTCACCCCCTTTGATACATCAAAACAGCTGTCAGACAACAACATTGCCGTTGGCATTGTTGTCGGGTCAATATTTATCGGCCTTGGTATTGCTGTCGGCCTGGTCATTGGAATGGGGCTGAATTAATCAAACCGGTCTGTTCTGTAAAAATGGACTAAGGGTCAATAGTATATTTGACCTCTTGGATACACTATTTCCCTATCAGTTTCTCCAATACTTTTTTTTCGTTCTCACTCACTCCCAAACTTTGGAATTCACGTGAAAGCTGTGCCTTGGTCCCGTTGTGTCCGGAATACCCATTGAGACGGGCCGCGGCTGTTGAATCCACAATCTCTGCATGACGTGTATAAAATTTATCAAGCACATGCTTCAAGGCCGAGTGCTTTAGGAGATATTTTTGGTGATAATCCTCTGCAAGCGTGAAGGCCTTCAAAGGCACAATGTCGGTCCGAACCGTCTTGCCGGTGCTCTGTTCTATGGCGTCCTTGGACGCCAGGGCACGTTGGCGTTGTTCTGCGTTGTGATAAAAGATCGCATTTTTATATTGGGCTGTACCCCTCTTCCGGGTGTAACTGTGACTGTTCCAAAAGATATCTAATAACTGACGGTAGGTGATCTTTTTGGGGTCAAAGTCCACTTGCACGGTTTCAGTATGGTCGCCGATACTTCTATAGGTTGGCGAATTCGTGTTGCCCCCTGCATATCCCACTCGGGTTCTGATTACACCTTCGATAATCCCAAACTGGGATTCGATACCCCAGAATCATCCCAATCCAAAAGAGGCTGTATTAAAAAATTTTGGCGGATTCCGGTCAATGGGCGGCAGGGCTTTTCCCATAACGTCTCTATCAGTTCTTGAGTTATTCGTGGTCTGCGCATTGACTGCAAGACCCGGGAAAACCATGAACAAGGCCAATATTATATATTGTAGGAGGTTTGAAATAGGTTTTGCTTTCATTTTTCTGTATCCTTTTCCGGTTGAATTAATTAAAGATAAGCACGGATTGGATAGGAGACAATGGCTGATAAACACAATGACAAATCTTGAACAAACCAGTGAATACAGATCTGTATCGGTGAATCAGTGGATATGTTGGAGTTGCTGTGAGGCCTTCCTTTGTTTAGGTCCACCTGGAAGTAGGAAATTTTGGCGTTTCCTGGCGAGACCGCTCAGCTTCCCCTTCTTTAAGAATCCGAATGATTTCGTGTTCTGAAAACCGGGTTCTCTTCATCTGATTTTCCTCCTTCACGGATTTTTAGTAAGAAAACTCTATTTTTCAATGTCACTGAATTTGGGGAAGGTTACAGGTGGCGAAAATAAAAAAGGCTCTCATGTGTACATTGCATAGAGGCTCTTGCCGCTTCAATAGAAGAGGCTTAGAAGGTCTGCAATGTCTCGGATAACTCATATTATGTAAATCTTTTATTTTGACATCAAAAAAGGCTTTTGGCGATAATGTAATAATCTTGATTGGATCTGGCACCCTCTGCCAGAAAAATGCAATTCAATTTAAGTATATAAGGTTGATTCTTGAGCAGAACTCATCTGCCACTATATGTGGTGTTCAGCTGAGAAAGCAAAATCTGAGGACTTATACCATCATTACACTCTGCTAAAGAATCTGAATTTGTAGGAAAAGCAAATCCTGGGATACACGTAAAATTGTTCGTCGGGTTTGTTGTTCTCAAATTACTTATTGAAATATCGTAAGGATATGATTTAAACCTTTGACTCTCTTCAGATTTTCCGCTTACGCAAGAAGCTTTGTCATGGTTGGATTGGTTTTGAAATAGGCCGGAGTAACAGGAAAGTCAGCGGTAGCCATCAGTACCAAAAGTCGAATTTGTTAGAAACGTAGTCCTCACCTCAAACACCTCGGTTGGACAAAAAAAATCATCTTGAAGTTAGCACCATTGTCCTATAGTACATCAATATGACCTTGTATACCCCGCAGCACAGGCCTTACCATCTGTTCTATTGACTGCTTTATTCAATAGTTCCAGAAGGCAGGTCTTCTGCCCGGGGTCGACTGGCAGATAATGGATATTAGGGCCATTTAAACTGTCTAAATTAGGGCAGGGCTGCTGTGACAGACACTTCACAATATAAACCAGGAAGAGCCATTCGGGCTTCCACACAAGCCCTTGATGGAGCTGCTGAAGTTGCCGCCCAGGCATCCCAAATTTTATTGAAATCTGTGAAGTACCTCATATCAGATAGATACACTGTTGCCGTAAGCACCCTGGTTTTATCGGTACCGGCTTCTTCCAGTAACTGATCCACACGGGACAGCATTTCTTTTGCCTGGTCCTGCAGTGGGGTGTCCGGCACCCCTACCTGACCACACAGGTAAACGATATCATTGTGGATGACAATCTTGCTCATTCTCTCAGAAACATGTTTGCGAATAATTTTTTCCATTTATTTGCGTCCTTATTTTGTTAAAAGCTCTATCTCAGCAATTTCACTTAATGGGATATTTTTCAGTGGTGGCCGGATATTCAAGCTGCCTGCTTTCCTTATATCTTTCCCGGTATGCATTGAAATGATCTCACTTATGACGCTGCCGCACATTCTGCCCTGACAAGGACCCATGCCAGGCCGGAGAAGCGCCTTGATTTCATTTGGGTCTACACAACCCTCATTTATTGCTTCAAGGATCTCAGCCATAGTAATACACTCACAACGGCATATAGTTGTTTCCGGCGGCACTTTGTATAGAGTCTGAGACGGGCTGTACATCGCATCAATGAACTTCCGAGGCGCAAGTTCCTGCTTTAATCTCATTTCAATCTCAGCGCATTGCTTATCTCTTTCATATTCATGGATTATTTTCATGTCTGCAGTAATAGCTAACGCTGTCAATTCGCCTTTCAGTGCTGCCGATACCGCGCCATGGACAAAGCATCCATCCCCTGCTGCGAATACGTTATCCAGACTGGTTCGCCCCCATTTATCACATTGGGGAAACCAGTATCGCTGGACATCATTCCACTGGTGACGGCATCCCAACTGACGAAAGATCGCTGTATTGGGGATCACACCAAAATGAACGAGCAGCAGATCCGCATCAATATCAAGAGGGGTATCAGCTTTCATAGCATGAACTGATTCGACACGGTCACTGCCTTTTGCCGTAAGATTTCTAATTCCCTTGTAATGCTTAATACCGGCTTTTCTTATTTTATGCAGCATTGAGATCCCTTTTTTAAGCAGATCTATTCGTTTCAAAGCTTTTGGTAGATTAACTAGGCATGACAGGTTTGGCACAGCAGGAGTGGTTTCCAGGATTGCACCAATTTCCACGCCCATCTCCATCAGGTGAACAGCCTCTAACAGGAGCAAGGGTCCCGAGCCTGCAAGGACAACTCTGCCGGACGGTTTAATCCCCCCGTTTTTAATCAGGTTGTTGGCTCCCCCGGCCCCCATCACACCGGGCAGGGTCCAGCCTGGAAATGGAACGGGTCTTTCCATGGCCCCTGTTGCCACAACAATACACCTTGCTGCAATCTCACGGGAGTTTCCTTCCTTTGAATAAAATATATGCCCATCGGTATTAATCTGCCATACACAGGCACCAGGGAAATATGTCAGTTTGCCGTTTCGAAATCGTTGAATCAACGGTTTACCGGCCTTGTAATCTTCTCCAAGGATATTCAGACAGGCATCAGAAACATTTTCCATATTTTTATAGATCTGTCCCCCTGGGTTGGCCTGTTCATCCAATACCACGACTTCCAGACCAATATCTGCCAGAGAGGCTGCACATGAGATTCCGGCCGGCCCTGCACCGATCACAGCCACATCAAATCCAATAGTGGAACCATTCAATAAATCTTTCATTGAGGATCCTCCATTATCAGGATCTGTCGGTTGACAGTCATGCCTTCCCTGACCTGAATCTGGCAAGACTGCTGATCCTTAAGACCGTCAATCTCCATCATACATTCATAGCATACCCCCATCATGCAGTATGGAGCCCTGGGTTCCCCGGAAACAGGAGACACCCGGGTGTGTACATGGCCCTTTCCAAGAACGGCAGCTGCCACACTAATTCCTACAGGAACCTCTTGGGGGATTCCATCCAGAATTATGGTTACGGTTTTATCTGTCACATCATATAAGCTAAACATGGAACCTCCCAAGTCCGAAGTTATTTATTTCGTCAGGCCTTTTGCCGCTGATGATCCACTGAGGTATGATTGAGGCATGAAGGGGTGCCAGTGAAATGGCACTGTGTCCGGCAAGAATAAAGATATTATTTAACCCGGGAAGCTCATCATAAATGGGTGAATCATCCGGTGTCATCACGCGGATAGCTGCCCAGGAACGGACCCATTTGAAACCTGCCATCACGGGAAAAACCTCAATAGCTTTTTGGGCCTGGGCTTTCATTGCACTCACAGTGGTCCGGACATCATGGCCGGCATGCTCAATAGACACCCCTACCATAAACGTGCCTTCACCAGTCTGCCTTACATTTAAAAGAGGGATGGGTAGCAGTGGCGGCATCCGGTTCGTTACCAGCAGCTGCCCCCGCAGAGGATAAACAGGCAGTTTAACACCGAGAGAACCCATCAACCGGGTACTGCCGTGACCGGCTGCTATTACCAGTTTTTCACATGCATAGGTCTGGGTACCGGTTTTAACAATTGTGTGGGATCGGCCGGGCGTGATTTCCATTACAGATTCACCGGGGATAAATGTGCCACCCTGGATTAAAAAGGCTTTACGCATTGCTCTGAGCATGAACAATGGGTTCACATGTCCGGCACCTGGAAAGAATAGGCCGCCTATTACTTTATCGCCCAATTCCATTTTCGGAATAAGTTGGGAAAACTCGTTACGATCCAGAATCCGGCCAGGGTATCCAGAACCTCTTTCATCTGTCATATTTTTAAGTTGCCTGATCTGTTTGACCCTGGTTTCCTTTTCCTGCTCACTCAAAAGGGCCTCTCCACCGCCTTTAAGGGAGAGGTCAAGGTTTATACCAGTCATCTGTTCAAGCTCAAGGCTGAATGCTGTCCATTTTTTGGTTGCTTGAAGTGCCCATTCTGCGTATGACTTATCATTAAGCCCTTTAAGCGAATAAGTAGTCAATCCGAAATTAGCCCGGGATACCCGGTGGAGACCTGGTGTTTCATCTAACATCAATACAGTTCCTGCTTTTTTACGGATCAACCCCAAGGCACAGGCCGCCCCGGTTGCACCTCCACCGATGACAATGATATCGGCTTGTTTCATGGGTTACTCCTTGGACAATTCGTTTGTTTTATTTTCATAAAACCCGAGCTGTATTTTATAAATTTTTCATTATTCATGGACAGTTCCTTTGGATTTTTTCATAAAAATCGTTTTAATATTCTCCTTGGTAATTATTATCACTTTTAACGGATTTTGTTTTGTAAACGGTTGCTGAAAACATCGGAAATAGAATCCATCAACCCGTCTCAAAACGATCAATGGAAAAAGCCTCTAATGACACTTCGGGTGATTTGCCCATAACCATTGACGCTGCCAACCTGCCAACCATCGGAGATAATTGAAAGCCGTAGGTAGAGAAGCCGCAAACATGGAAGAGACCCTGAATCTTATTTGATTTACTGATCACCGGCAGATGATCCTTCATGATCCCTTCAATACCTGCCCAGCAGCGCACAACAGATGCTTTTTTCATTATCGGGAAGTTTGCCTGAACCGTTTGCGCACTTTTCTTCATTTCTGAAAAATCAAGATCTGTCTTCTCTTTGACCATGTTGAGAAATGATCTTCTACCGCCCCCAATGACAACAGTATTATTTTCCATTTGTTTGAAGGAAAGCTTCTCACCGTATATACCGATCACCGGTGTGATGAATCTGGGCATCCTTGCTGTAACCATCATTGACAGTCCTGTGGGTTCAATAGGCAGTTGGTCGTCAAAAAAAGCTGCAATGGTTTTACCCCATGCCCCGGCGCAGTTAACCAATATACCGGACTCAAATATCCGTCCATCTTCTGAATAGACTATAAATCTGCTCCCATTGTGAGCAATATCAATAACCTTGAAATTGGATTGAAACCGGGCACCAGCCCTACAGGCAGCATTTTTAAAAGTTTTCAAAGTAAGGGCTGGCAGCGCAAAACCATCTTTTTTTGACATGATTCCTCCACTGCATTTTCCGGAATAAGCAGGAACGAGCCGTTTTACATCAGACGGTGATATCAGTTCCTCATGATAAAATCCAAGTGATGTCAGCGATTCAATCCTTTGCTCAAGGGCTTTCATGGCAGCGTCATGTGGTGCGATCAAGATCTGACCCACAGCACGGAATCCGCAATCGTTTCCGACAATTTTGTCAAGCTTTGGCCATAGTTCCATTGCACCCACGGAAATTGGAATCTCTTCGATAGAACGGTTTAGCTGCCGGACACCCCCTGCATTAACTGCGGAGGCATGACGGGGGAAAGCTTCCTTTTCGAGCAGTATCACCTTTTTTCCTTTTCCGGCAAGGCAAAGTGCTGTTGAACACCCCATTAATCCAGCCCCTATGATAACAATATCTGCATAGGTTCTCACTATTCCGGCTCCTGTTTTATTGTGAAGATGTCTGTCTCCATTCCAGTGACTGACTCGTTAATACAGTTTCATTCATTTCAATACTCGTTTTATTTTCCGATTTTTAAATACGAACCATTATTTCAACAAAAACGAACAATACTTTCACCCTGTTTCAGCTCAGGATCTCTTTCATAAGATCAATAAAATTCTGTGCTGTAATCGGTGGCTTTTTTCTACTGGTTATGATCCCAGTGGTGATCTTAAAATCGGCGTTGATCGGCTTAAATACTAATCCGGGAACCCTTTCTTTTACAAACTTGTCAAATGGGAAAATAATGGAGATGCCAAGTCCGTATTTCACAAATTGGTAAATATCAGACGTTGATCGTGCAGTAAGTTTGATTCTGTATTTTATGCCTTGTTTTTCCAGTATATTTTCGATTTGATAGCGAATATAGGTCTCTAGGGGGTATAAAATCAAATCCTGCCTGTTCAGATCTTTAATGTGTACACACTTTTTATGGGCCAGGGGATGACTTTCGCTCATAACACACTGTAGTTTCGTATCAAATGAAGTGTGGATTTTGATTTCGCTGCTGTCTATGGGTAAATTTGCAATACCAACGTCATGATGTCTTGAATTAATCCTGTCCAGAATTTCAATGCGTGGGAGGCTTTCAATCTCAACATCGATCTCAGGGTACCGCTGCCAAAAGGAGCGCATAACTTGCGGAAGCATTAAATTTACTACTCCAGGCATCGCTATAATTCGTAATTTCCCCTTTTTTGAGGTTTTGATAGCCTCAGCCGTCCGATGTAGTTCTTTCAGCCCGATAAAGTGCTTTTCAATATCTTCATATAGCATCCTTCCCTCAGGGGTGGGCTGCATACCAACTTTTCGTCGGATAAAAAGCTTGAAGCCAATATCCTGCTCCAATTCTTTGATTAACCGACTGACTGCCGGTTGCGATATGTAAAGCAGTTTACCCGCCAGGGTCATGTTTCCTGTCTGTACAACTGCCTGAAATGCTTCAATCTGTCTAGAATTCATTATCCTATTTTATCACTTTATTCCTATGCCTAAGCTAACCATAAACAAAGAATATCCTTATTGCATCGTGTCAGACCTATATCTCATCAAGACGATGACATGCAGCATTATGTTGATTGTCATGGTCTGTCTGGAGCGTGATAAAGTTTTCCTGGCACGATTGATCCACATGGGGGCATCTGGCTTGAAACCTGCATCCTGGTGGTGGATCAATGGGCCTTGACACATCGCCTTTGATGTTCGGGATGGGTCTGCGGACCCTCGGGTCCGGAACGGGAACAGCATTTATCAGCGCCTTGGTGTAGGGATGCTTTGGATTTTGAATAACGTCCCAGGTTGGACCGATTTCCATGGCCTGTCCCAAATACATAATCATCAAACGGTCTGCAATATGCCCCAGGATGGATAGATCATGGGAAACATAGACACAGGAAAAATTCCTCTGTACTGCCAGCCCATTCATCAGGTCCAGGATCCCGGCTCTGATTGAAACATCGAGCATTGACAGGGGTTCGTCAGCCAACACCATGCGCGGTTCCATAACAAGAGCGCTCGCAATTCCAACTCGCTGACGTTCTCCCCCACTCATTTCATGGGGGTATCGATCTGCATACTTATCAGGGGCAAGCCCCACCGACTTCAGCATCTCTTCTGTTCGATCCGCAATTTCAGTTTCCGGAAAAAGTTTCAGTGCCCTTGGTCCTTCCGCTACCGTATCAAAAACGCTGAACCGCGGATTGAGAGACTCATACGGATCTTGAAAAATCATCTGAACCTGACTTCGATACCAATTGGATTCTTCTGCCGTTAAGTTGCTGATCTTTTTGTTATCATAAACGATTCCACCAGAGGAGGGTGGCAGCAAGCCCGCAATCATCATGCAGGTTGTTGATTTTCCACAGCCGGATTCTCCCGCAATTCCCAGGACTTCATTTTCTTGGAGAGAAAAATTAACACCTTCAACGGCTTTGATATACCGTACAGGCTGTTTTTTTATGTACTTAGCCACCAGGCCCGGTTGGACCTCAAAATGTCTTGATACTTTATTCAGTCTGAGTATAGCCATGTTCCCCTCTTCGATGCAAGTTCTCTCAATTGGGGGGTGTCTTCATGACGGAAGCACCGCACCTCATGAAATTCATTGAGTTTTTCAATAGCAGGTGTTTCATTTGAACATTGTTCCACACTAAACGGACATCGCTCCCCAAAAGGACAGCCCGTATACTCTCCGATCAACGTGGGCGGACTCCCTGGAATGGAGATAAGTTCCTGGCCTTTAGAACGGATAGAAGGAAATGCATTCTTCAATCCAAGTGTGTACGGGTGACTGGGAGTTTCAAACAAATCAACGGCAGTAGCCTGCTCCATCAAATATCCGCCATACATGACAGCTATACGGTCGCTCATTTCAGCGATCACGGCAATGTCATGTGTAATCAGGATAATTGAACTCGAAATTTCTTCACGGATTTCACGGATCCGTCTCAATATTCGCTCCTGCACCAGCACATCCAGCCCTGTTGTGGGTTCATCCATAATGATCAATCCGGGATCAAGGGCAAGAGACATGGCAATCATAGCGCGTTGCCGCATCCCCCCTGAAAACTCGTGGGGATAGTTGTCCATTAGATCCGGTTGAAGTCCGACGATATCAAACAATTGGGCGGTTCTTTCGCGGGCTTGGGCACCTGTGTTTGAGGAATGTGCCTGGATTGCTTCCATAATCTGATTTCCGACGCGATAAACCGGGTTCAAGGAGTTCATTGCACTCTGTGGAACCAGGGACATCTTGCTCCATAAAACTTCCTCGCGGAAACGCTTTTCGGGCAGAGTTTTCAGGTTCTGCCCGGAAAGTGTAATTTCGTTCGCCGTCACAACGGCCGTTTCCGGCAGCAAGCGCATTAATGCTCGAATGAGCGTTGACTTTCCACAACCAGATTCTCCAGCGATCCCAAATACTTCATCCTGAAAAACGTCAAATGATACATCATTGACTGCATGGACAGGTCCCTGTTGCGTTTGATAGGTAACATTGAGGTTTTTAACCTCGAGAACTTTATTTTTGCTCATCTTTTCCTCAGCCTTGGATTGGCGACTTCCTCATAGGCACGACTGATGAGAACGAGTGAAATCACCAATAAAATAATGCAAATTGATGGTGCTGCAAACCACCACCAGGCAACACGTGTTTTTCCGGAC
>CAZLTD010000138.1:0-14549 GCA_964562385.1 uncultured Desulfobacula sp. | reverse complement strand
GCTCCGCGTAAACTCGGCCGGAGCGAAATGGTGCCCCCCCGGGACCCCTCCACGGCGCGTCGACGCCGCGCGTGCGGCGCGCCGCGCCTGTTATTCCCTGTTGTGAACAATAGTTCACTTACCGTAACTCGTCTCACATCAGCACGTTCCGCAGAGCTCACCTCTAGGCCGCATCCTGTTCTCTACGCTCAATTTCCTTCGAAATCTCGCGCAAACGCGCCCTTTTCTGCTCGTTTAAGTCCCTGATCCACGCCGGTATCAACTCCCGCTCACGCCGCAGTTCCGCCAGCGTCATCGACTTCACCCGCCTGCACATCGCTCGCATCTCGCCTCACTCCCTTCTCGCCGTGCGTGCGGTTTCCGCACCGCCTGTTTCGCAATCTTCCTCGGAAACAACGCCTCCAACGCCGGCCAGACCGCCATCGCCCGCCGATGCCGCTTCTCTACGCAGGCCCGGGTCACTCCCTGGACCAGAGCGATATCGTCATACTTCATGCCCGCATACCGCCACGCCACCACGTCCCGCAGCTCCGGCTTCAGCTTAAGCAGCCCAACCACAATCTCCTGCAGTACGGAGACTGGCAGCTTCTCCTCCATCTCCCCTTCGCTATCTCCGCTTCCTCCTTGTTCAATCTCTCTGCCTCTTCTTTCCTCATCAAACTCAATTGCAAATCCAGCCCCGCTCATCACATCGCAGGTGGAGCAGGGGAGCTCTTCCCATGCTTTACCCGCAACCTTGCCTTCGGCGATTGCCGCCGCATGCTCACAACTATGACACCCCTTCACGATCCACCTCCAAATCCCAGGCCCTTTGCTTCCTTCGCTACCTTCTGTTGACGTTCCCAGCAGAGCCCATCAGTCTCCGCCCATTTCAGCTTTCAGTTTTCCCATTTCAGCTTTTCCCCGAGCCTCATCCACCACATCCAGCAACCGAATCAGGAGATCCACCTCTACAACCAGAACCCACGGCTTTCGGTTCGCCCGGTGCATCACCACCGGGACCTGGTCCACGCTCGCGTCCGCTCGCGCCTGCGTCACAGCCTCCCACAACCGAAGCCGTTCGGTCCGCTTGACCTCGATGTGCAGTCCCGGAATATCGCCGGCCAGGTCCGGTGACTCCGGGCCCCCGTGATACTGCCGCCCCCGGTGCAGGCACGTACCCAGCACCTCGTTCAATTTCGCCGCGGCCTCAAGCTCCCCCTTCGCGCCCTTTCTCCGACTCATCATCCCCATTCCCTCACTCCCTCCTGCTGCACTGCTCTACTACGCCCCTAAAGGGGGGCGGCGTAGTAGAGCAGCAGAGCTTGCCTGCCCCTCTTGCCACTCCAGCTGCACTACTACCGATGCATGCCCACCTAGTAGCCCAGTCATATCTTCAGCTTCCGATCTCGCCACTCTTCTGTTATTCGCAGCGCTTCGCGCTCCGTCACATTCATGGGGCCAACCAGCACCCGTTGCGGGAAAGTCGCCGTCTTCGCGACCTCTACGCCATCCGCAGCCGTCACCAACCGGCACACATCTTCCGACTTAATCCGGCCCACGCTAAACCGCCTCTGGATTTCCGCCTTCAGAGCGTCCACGCGCCATGGCTTGCCCAGTATCTCCGTCCGCACAATCTCCGCCATCTCCTGAAGTCCCGGCCCACGCTGTTTTCGCTCCGAACGACTCCGGCTCGTCGCCTGCACGGCCTCCAGGTCATCCGCCACCCGGAAGCAGTTGTCCTCCCATGCGACTACAAACCCCTGCTGTGGCGCGTAGTTTCGAAGCAGCGTCTGAATCACCACCGCGTCGTCCTCGTCCCGATGCTCTGTAAGCGTGATACAGGCATCGTAATCACGCCCAAGCACGCCGGATCCGCTGCCGCGGTCTCGTGTCTCGCGATCCCCTGGCGCGCCCTTGGCGTCGTGATGCACATACACCACTGCCGCACCTGTCGATTGGGCCAGTTCATCAAACCATCCCAGCAACTCCGACATATGCTCCGCGCTGTTCTCGTCACCCCGGGTCAATTTGTAGAGCGGATCCACGATCAGCACTTCCGCCTGGAACTGCTCCGCATACTGTCCAAGATGCTCGACACTGATGCCCTTGCCGCGTGCGTTCACAAGGCCCAACCGATTGCCGATCTGTCCCTCGTTTAGCCCTAGTGCTTTGCCCATTCTCCGTACCCGTCGCCAGTAATGTCGCTCCTGGATTTCCATCTGTACGACGAGGACGCGCCGCGGTCGTCCCACCTTCCAGGCCAGAAAATCCGTTCCGCCGGCGAGGCACGCCCCCAGTTGCAGCGCGAAAAAGCTCTTCCGTGTTTTGCTCGCGCCGATCACGCATACCTTGTCGCCGGCATCAAATGTCTCATCCAACACGGGATCTACTGGGGGAGGGGGGCGACTCAGCCACGTCGCGGCATCAATCACCTCCGCCGGGAGTGCCATCTGCTCCTCCGCCACGGCAACCTGCGTTGCAAATGCCTCGTGTTCCTGCAGGAACTCCTCCATCACAATGTCTCGTGGCGCCCGCTCACTCATCCGAAGTCCCTTCTGTCCCCGTTGCGGCGACGTCGACCAGCACTGCTGGCGCAAAGAATACAATTCGCTGGCGCACGGGTTGTCCTTCCGCTCGCCGCCTCAAACCTCCGGGCATTCTCAGCCAGCCACATGGATCCCATCGGGAGGGATCCGCTCCCAGGCAACACGCATATCCGAAAAAGCGCGCCAACTCCCCGGCCTCCACGCCATGTACGAAGAACCACGCATGAAGACTCTTCCCCCCCGAATCCACCACCATCACTAAAGGCATGAGCTCCTTCAGCCTTCCAATCAGACATGCCTGGTCTCGGTGTGATTGCCCCGGCAAGTCGAACTCCGTTACCAGGAATCGCCGCTCCCGTACATTTGCCTGACAGCGCTTCGACGGCTTCCCTGCCTTGTTTACCGCCTCGAGCCCGCGCATGGGATTTGGAACCACGAACTGAAGAAGGGCTGCGTCCAACACCGTTTCCTCAACAGGGCGGATCATCGCCGTCATTTGGTCCGGACCAGCGCATATCAGATCCTCCGGATCGAATAGAGCAATCAACGCATCCCCGGCACTAAGTTCCACATCCGACGTAGGATCAAACGCCGGCGATTCAGATCCCATTATCTGCTCCATAACTTCCTCATCCGCATCCGGCCAGTCAAATGTCGTCCGAGCCCTGCGTCGCTCTCCGTGCCGCACGCTGCACCCCCTGGGACGCTCTGAGCGTGGTGCGCCGTATGCAAACGACACTGCCTCCCGGATCTCCCGTTCCGGGATCTCCCGATGACGCACCTGCAGGCAGATCCGCTTCAGCACCACGAGACATCGCTCCGCATCAAACGTATCCCGCAACCCCGCCGCCACCCTCGGCAGCCACATATGCGTCTGCCCCTGGGGTGGATAAGCCGCCAGTAGCCGCGCCACCCGCTCCGAAAATGGATACAACACCGCCATCCTCACCCTCCACTCCCTACTTCCCCCTCTCCTCTGCTTCCTCTGCTTCCTCCCCGCGTCCCGGCGTAGTTCTCCACGAAGCCGGATGTTCAAACACCCCCAGCAGACGACAAGCAGCAGAGCCCACCAGCATTTCATCTTTCCCGATTTCAGCTTTCAGCTTTACTCCGCGGCCTGCCCCGCACCGTGCTCTGCTCTGGTGCGGGGGTCGTAGCCTTTCGCATACCGCCACAGCGCCGCAATCAGCTTGAACGCTTCCCAGTCGCTCCCGAGCAACTCATGCTTCACCACATCCATTCGCCCCGGCTCCGTCGTGCTGATGAACACATTCGCCGCCAACACCCGATCGATGTTCTCCTCGCCCCAATAGGTCGCCGCGTATGCCGCCAGCTGCAGAGCCTGATTGTCGTACGCTCGGACCTTCTCTTTCGGCTTCGTCTTGCGGGTCTTGTAATCTAGGATCCCGATACCGTTTTCGCCGTACCGGAACATCACGTCTGCCGTGCCGGCGAACCCCTGTTCCGCATTCACAAGACGGATTTCCCGCTCTACGATCAGGAGCTCAGTCTCCTGCTTCCACTTCATCACCGGCTCCACGTACACCCGCAACTCCGGGTCGTATGGGTCGCCGGCCATTGCCAGTTCCAGTGCCCCATGGATCATCGTTCCTAGGTCCGCAGCTTGCTCCACCTGCTCAAAAGCCGCATTGCGTACCCGATTACACCAGTACTCCTCGCTCTCGGCTTCATCCTTCGGACTCCCCAGCGTTGCCAACGCCACCTGGTTAAGCTTCCACCGCTCCAGCCCCGGCTTCGCCAGAATCCCAAGAATGCTCGTCACGCTCGGGTAGAGCCCCAGCTTCCTCGCATCCCGCAACGTCGTCGCCCGGTCGCCGCTCCCATTCGCCAAGGGCATCCGATGCATCGGTGTCCCATCCTCCGCATACCAATGCCCGCCTGCGTGCTTCTGCTTAGTCAATTTTGCCATGTCTCGCTCCTCCTCACCGCCACCGCCGGGTTCACCCCGGCGGGGCGATGATCGCCGTTGGTTTTAGAATGGGATTGGATCGTCTGCATCCGTCACGGGCGCACCGAGGGACACTTGTGCAGCGGCCGGCACCGGGATCACTCCCACCGGCGCCGCAACAGGAGCAGGGGAGGGGGCCATCGCTGCTGCCGGCATTGGCGCCGCCGTCTGCCTGACCTCTGTCCTCTGTCCTCCGACGTCAGCTCCCGCTCCCGCCATGGTCGCAGGGACAGGGCTAAGCGCTGCGATCGCCGCAAACACCCCGGTTCCATCCCGACGCTGCACATGCTCAACCGTCAGCAGGCACTGCTGCCCCTTCAGCGTGCAGTAATCCCAGCCATACTGGGGAGCCCGGCCGAGCAAGCTCTTCAGGAACCCGAACAGCGAGCTCTTCTCGTTCCCGCTGATCTTCATCCGCTTGCTCGACACTCGATGCGCCTGTCCCTGGGCATCACGGAATCCGAACAGAAACGTCGTCAGATCTACCGTCTCCATCTCCGTGCTCTGGAACCGCTGCCGCTGGATCCCGAACTCATCCCTGATATCCAGAATCACCGCCACAAACGTCCCCGCCGCCGCCAACTCATCCCCGATCAGGTCACTGAACGGATTACTGTTGTTCACTGGTTGTTCCAATACTGCCATTGTCTTTCTCCTTTTGTTTCCTTCACTGCCTAAACACGCCTTACGTCCTACTTTCCACCTCCTACGTCTCACTCCCCGCGCCATCCTTGGCGCGGAGTCCTTCCCGAATCGCCACGACGCGCCGCTCGTCGATCTCAACGAGGCCAAATTCGATCGATGAAAGAATCGCGTGCAGCGTCAGCGCCGGCACTGCAACCCACCGCTCGCCCTTCCTTGGTCCCATCGGGACCACATCAAAATCCGTATCCCCATATCGATCGCTCATGCTCTCTCCTCTGCTACCTCAGCTACCTCGTTGTGCAAACATCCCAGCAAAGCCCATCAGCCATTAGTGCCCATTAGTGGTTCACATCCCCATCCAGATTTCAGCTTTCAGAATTTCAGCTTTCAGCTTTTCCCCTTCCTCTCCTCCTTCAGCTCCTCCGCCCGTTCCTTGAACTCATCACTCTCGAGATACCCCACGACTTCCGTCACCCGGAACCGTCGCCGCCCCCCTAGTTCGTGTCCCGGCACCCCCCACCGCCAGAGAGAGCATGCGCTCACGCCGAGACGTGCGGCGCACTCCTTAAGTGTGAGATAGGGTTCCGGGCCGATAGTGGCCGGGTCGGTAGGGGCGGATGCCATCGCGAGCTCCGCATCTCCCCGCAGAAGAAGCAGCGCTGCTTCCTTCCGCTCGACCGGCGCCGCCACCACTGCCGTCAGCAGTTCGCCAGTCAAATCAGTTCCTGTTCCTTGCATGTCCTTACTCCTCGTTGCTGACACCAACGCACCATTTCATCGCGTGGCACAAAAAAGACCGCGCCCTGAAAACTCAGGGCGCGGTCAACTTCACCACGCGGTCAATCCGTACTTTGGTCAATGTCTGCCGCAAGAAACAGCGATCTCTGACCGGTCAATCGGCGGTCAATTTGACCATCCGATCTCCCTTCCCTTATTGGGTGTTTGCTGAAAACACGACTGCAAGTTCTTGTATCATGCACATTGTTCAAGGCATAGTATTTGCCATAGTGGCGAGCAAGCGGAGGAGGAGCATGAGCGACGCTGACACAGACTTTCGTAGTATGGGGGATGCACCTACCTTGCGGTTCGGGGCGGGGCAACCGAACTCAGGTGAAGTCCTCCTCGGACGATATCGGATCACCGGGGAGCTTGGACGAGGTGGCATGGGAGCCGTTTACCGGTGCTACGATGAAATCAGTGGTATCGACGTTGCGCTCAAAACACTGCCTCCAGAGCTTTCTCATGATGCGGATGAGATGGAGCAAATTCGCGATAACTTTCGGCTCGTAGAAAAGCTCCACCATCCCAGCATTGCAGCCGCGAAGACTCTTGAACGCGATCCCGCATCGGGCGACTACTTCCTCGTTATGGAGTGCGTTGATGGCGTCACTCTACGTCGGCATTTCCGCCGCAATAGTCGACAGCTCTCTCTTGATTCCGTTGTCCCTCTTGTCCGGCAGGTCGCCCAAGCTCTCGACTATGCACACTCAATGCGTATTGTTCACAGGGACATCAAACCTTCTAACATTATGATTCAGGCAGGGGAGAGAGTTAAGGTCCTCGATTTTGGTCTTGCCGCACAGATTAAGACCTCCCTGAGCCGCGTGTCGGTGGTCGGACAGGGGACCAGTGGAACGGCCCCTTACATGTCACCAGAGCAATGGAGGGGCCGCCAGCAGGCGGGTGCTGCAGACCAGTACTCGCTCGCGGTCATGACTTACGAACTCTTAGCGGGACATATGCCTTTCGACGGGCATGATCCAAGCGTCCTGAGAGAGGCCGTGCTCAACGAGGCACCGGAGTGCATTGATGGGATTTCGGCCAATGCATGGCATGCACTCGCCATCGCATTATCAAAGACCCCGGCTGCTCGACATGAAAGTTGCGCTGACTTTGCCAGAATGTTGTCACGCCCTGATGCGCACGCTGTGACACCTCCCCCAATTCCCGCTTCTGTGCGCACGAATACACCTGTGAGAGCCCAGATAAAAAGCGAAGCTCACCAACCGCCGCCACTGCCTGTGCCACCGGACAATGTCTGGGGCGAAAACGGGCGATTACTGCGTGACGGGATTGTTCGTACTGTCCACGCAGTCGGAGCCTGGAGTAATGGTCTTTTCGCTCGCAGACAATCGAATTCATTCGTGCGGACAGACCGTCGTAATTGCGGCACGCATGCGTATGCAGCCCCGAACGGTGGCGTCCAGGTCTCGCCCTCCGCCAATTCAAGAGGCCCCGCTCCAGATGCTGATTCGCTTCGCCGCGGCGCGCCAAGACACACGACATCTCCCGCGGCAGTACCGATGGCGAAACTACCTGCTTGGCGTTCTTGGCGAAAGAAGGGCCGCTTTGGGCGTCGACTTCGCCGCGTGCTTGGCGTGAGTCCTGCCGTCGTGAGCGCTTGTGTCGGAATTAACGCTGCCTCGTATAGGGATGAAGACCTAGTGATCTTTGCATGGGCATTTGCCTCCGTGTGGTGCCTTGGGTGGTTCTTATGCGTAGCCCATTTGGATCAACTGCGACGCAGCGAATTCAAACTCGAGTGCCTACGGCGATGCGTCAGCGCGGGTGATTTCATCCAGGGCGAGAAATGGTTTAAGAAGATTGTGCGCTCTCAGACACGGGACAAGGACGATGCCCTTGTCTTCGCGCACGACATCGCTGAGAAAGCTCGGGCTGCAGGGGACCTGAAGCGGGCAAGACGAATCCTGCGGCGTGCGGCTCGCAGATGGCGTTCGGAACATGCCAAGCAGGCGTTGAGGGCGTTGAAGTAGAGCATGCGGAAAGGGCCTTGTGTCCAATTGATGTCTGAGCCGCTGCCAGCATTGTTCACGCTTTGCACCGGAATCTACGTAGCCCCGCGGAGTTCCCCATCTACAGACCGGAGATGCCGGTTTGAGAATGACTCATCATTTTATGTCATCGCTGGTGTCGAATGTCTCGTCGCGGCCGGCAGAAGTCACGATTGGCGCGCTCTGCGCTCGGGGTTCGTATCTGTAGCGAGTTCCCCACGGATCGTTGCCGTCCTCGTTGGGCTCGCTGAAGAAACTTCCGCCAAACTGTCGGACAACCAATTCCTTTCTGACATAAGGCCCCTTCCATCGTAGTCGGCGGGCCTCCGATTCGTCGCTGTTCCGCACCCGACCTGTGCGTTCCATGACTGGATTACGCGCCAGATCGGAAAGACTGCCTGGATAGCGGCCGATGTCCCGATAGTAGGTTTCAGCCGCCAGAGTTATATCGCGAATTGCCCGGATGGCCTCCCCTGTCTTGCGTCGATGGCTACCGCTGATTGCTTCAATGCTTCGCAAGATAAGATCTGGGCCATTTATCCATCCCAATCTATCGGCAAGCCCGTATATCACACATAGAACACAGAGTGCGGTGCCGGCATGGCCAAGCCACACCTTTAAAGCAGATCGGTTCTCTATGTTTGGCTCACCTGCCTTGGCCGTATTCGGAACGCTAGCAGACGCTCCTTCTACAACACCATGCTTCGCGATTTTGCCCGGGTCGCTCGCCCGAGCCCCTTGCTCCTCGTATTCCTGAAGGCTCGTTCCGGCACTACTTTGTTCCGCCACGTCTGCGACTGACCCCGTGGTCCTAACAATCCAATTCTCCAGCACAGAATTCTCAAATGCCAGATACTCAGCGTATAGCTCCGTGCATGAGGAGGGGCGGGCCAAAGGCTCTTTCTCCAGTCCTGACGGAATCCAGGTAGAGCTCGTCTTGTCTGTCGTTATCTTAAGGGGCTCGGGGTCCTGGTTGACAATCTGGTATTCAATGCCTCCCCGCGAGAACGGCGGGACTCCCGCAAGGCATTCGTATAGGGTCGCGGCGAGCGAGTATACATCCTGCTCCCTGCTTGGTGTCTCGCCTCGAAGCTGTTCGGGAGACATGTAGGGCAGAGTACCAGATGCATTCCTTCCGGTGACTCGCGTCAGTGATTCCTTTGCTTCCCGGGCCAGACCGAAGTCGGCAACAAACACTTCTCCGTCCGATCCCATGAGTATGTTCGAAGGTTTGATGTCGCGATGGACAATATTCTTTGTATGGGCGTAGTCAACGGCTGCTGCCACGGGTTCGAGAATGCTGCCCACCTTCTTTAGTAACTGATCTATCGGCAACATCCGAATCTCTGGAATTACATCCACAAGAGTACGCCCAGCGATGTAGTCCATCACAAGAAATGCGCCCTCTGTGGATTCCTCAAATGCGCGCAATGTGACTATGTGCGGATGGGAGAGGCGCATCGCCACTTTGGCCTCTTCTTTCAATTGCGCCACTGCTCGCACATCCGCCATCAATACAGACGGCAGCATCTTGATGGCGACTTGTCTGCCATCAAGCTTTGAGTCCTCCGCGAGCCAGACAGAGCCCATCCCGCCTTCACCCAATTTGCGAACAATCCGGTAGCGCCCGGCAAGAACGACGGCTTCCTTAGATTGCAGAGTCTGCATGTCGCCGATGGTGTCATGCATCAATTCAGGCCCATTTCATTGCTGTCGTGCACCGCGTCCATCGCCTATTCCTCCAATTGCCGCAAGCCACCATACTGTTCGTACTCCCGGCATGCCAAAACGGTGTCGCCGTTCGCAACTTCCAGTCCGGGCGTTAGCCAGTTACAGGATTGCTTGCGGCCCAGAGCCAGGGCTCCATTCACTTGGCAGACGCAAAATCCGCGGAGATCCTCATCGACAAGCCAGAGCGGCAGATAGCGCCAGACAATCGCGAAAACCTCGGGGGCGTCGTCGCAACGCTGCAATACCATACAGCTCATGGCACCCCCCGGCATTTGGAGGTCCGAGGAAACGGCTTCATGCCGCAGGCTGTCGCAGCGCCGAATCTCACCGCGGACGGCAAAGGCGTCCCCGTTGGTTGTTGAGGATGAGGCAAGCGAGATTGTGAATTCTCGCGCAAATGGTAATGGTTGCTCTCTGCCGAATTCAACGCGGTCGCCGTTCAGGTAGGTTCCAAGTGCGCTGCGCTTCATGTCGCCGCTGTCGGTTGCCGGGCCTCCGTCTGCGAGATAGAGGCGCCCTCTCTTGGTTCGAAGTCTGGCGTGATGTCTGCTGATTCGCTTCGTCGGCCCTCTCTTGACGTTGCCGTCAGCATCGAACAGGCGAGTGATAATATCGCAACTCCGTCGGACACCAAGAAGCAGATCCTTGCCTGGGATAATGTGAACGAGAAGCCCATCAGCGTCCAACGTGACTCCGTGGCGGATCGGTTCGGGTGCCGGGCCCTCGCACGCGGCAATACAGCAGTTCGTATGGGTCCCGCCGTAGCCTACAGAGGCCTCCCTGCGTATCTGTGCAATAGCCGCTTTCTCTTCGGCAACGCGCCGTTGGTGGTCAAGTCGGGCCAGTTCAAGTTTCCGTTCTACCTCCTCAAGCTCCCGCCTCTTGTCCACATATCCAAGTTCCTGGTCGACGCGCAAGGCTTCCTCCTTGCGCTCGAGAGCTTCAACTTTGCCTGCTGCCTGCTTCTCAGCCATGGCAACTGCCGCGTTCGCTGCTTGCGATCTGATCCTGTCAGCCTCGTCCCCCGTGATCTCAGTGGCGCCAATATCAACCAGATGAAACCCGAGAACTTGCAGTTCTGACGCGAACGCGATCCGTAGACTATTCTCAAGTTGTGTCAATTTATCGTGATCATGGCAGAGGTCCAGTACCTCGAATTGCCGGAACTGCTTCCGTGCGGAACTCGATAGGATATCGGTGAGTTTGCTAGAAAGGACACTGTAGCTGATGTTTCGTGATGCACCCAATAGTCTGGCTGCGAACCCCTCAATATGTTGGCTATCCACTTGGAACACAATCTCTGTCTCCAGGTCCAGGCAGATGCCCTCTGTTGTCCGGACTCCTTCGAACGCTAGCGGCGCCGCAAGCTCTCCTGCATCAAAGAGAACGATGCTGCAGCCCTTCAGGTCTCGAGAATGATGGTGTCCTGGGGGAAGAACGTCTGTGCACTCGCCGTCTTTTATGATGAGCGCTGTCTCCGAAACATCAAGGTCGAGCCCCTGCTGCAATTCCTTCTTGATTCCATCGGTCTCGATCCGGGAAGCGAACAATTCGGCATCTCGATGCCACTTGCCGGCGACAACCTTGTTCTGGGTGTCAGGGCACAACGCGTTACCGCAGTTCCAGCAGAACTCGGACTCTACACCAACCCACTTGCGGCAATTAGAGCACTTACGCCACGCGCCAGGGGCGGTCTCCCCGCACTTGCTACAGCGTCGCGCCTTCTTTTTGACCGGCTCGCCGCATTTCTGGCATTTGTCTGAGAAGAGTCCCATTCTGCCTACAGTGTTAGGTGCTAATTTCCGTACCGCTTTATCTCTTCGTCCAGCTCTCGGAAAGCCTCTTGCGCTCGAAAGCGAGTATCCGCTATCCCCAGACCGTCTGAAACAACAAGTGGTGCCACCCAGTTGGATATACGCTGAGCCAGGGCATCAGTCAGTGAGTTGCGAGCTTCGCTGTCGCTGAACGCGCGCTCCCCACGAGTCTCAAACTGCTCCATGCCCAGCATGCGCGCGCCCTTGCTGTCAGTTCCTTGTCGTATGAACACGGTTACGTCGCTGGTGCCTTTGTAGACACGGGATGAGCCCATGCTGTCGGCGACGTCGGCGGATGTCTTTGTTTCAACCAGAATATTGGCCTGGTCACCCATGACGGTGAAGCCGCGCTGTGCCAGAATGCCGGCCGTCTTCTGACTTGTGTCTGCCGTCGTCTTGTCTGGGGCACTGGTGCGATCCCAAACGTAGATGACGCGCTGCGCCGGCATGTCTGAGCCTTGCGCCCGTCGGACGTCCAGCCTCTGCTCCTGACGGCGGTAGGGTAGGGGCCGGTCTTGGGGTGTCCCGACGGTGGGAGACGGTTGTGTGCGTGCACCGGGAGTGGCGCATCCAACAAAGAGCACGCTTATGAACACTGCGCTAGCCGCCAAGAATAGACTTCTCATACCGTCCTTTCTTGTCCTGTCGAACATCAACGTGGCCTGGTAACGGCCCGCAGGAACATTCCCGTTACAATCATGATGGCGATCGCGAGCAGTATCCAGATGATGTTCTCCATCAGTAGATCAGTAATACGTTCTTGGAGTGTTGGTTCGGGCGGTGGTGGGGGTGGTGGGGGTGGTGGCGGTGGAGAGTGTTGCCCCATGATGTTGCTGGACCAGAGGAGTTGCCCGGTTTCAACATCCGAAAGATACACGGAGACACGCACCGTCCCCTCTTCTTCCGGTGATGCACTTGCCTCACGTACCTCGCCATAGAGAAGTGCATCCACGCCCTTCACTTCGCCGAACTTCTGAATCGTAGCGGTATCCATGATATCCTGCCGCCTCGCGCCGAAGTCGATTTCACCCACCAGCTTATCCCAAACTCCCTCGTCCCGTGTATAAAGGTTGAAACGCGACTTCTGCCGTGCTAGCTCGGCCCGGATCACAGGATATATCTCTGTCAGCCCCGGATTCGAGCCGTCTCGAAAGAGTGGAAGGAAAGCAATATTCCGAGCAGAGACCTCACTCGATTCAAGCTCACTGCAGAGGGCATTTCCGGCCTGTTGAGCTGCAAGGTCAATCGCCCGCTGAGGCGCTTGGGCAAATGCCGCTAGACCAATCAGAGAGACAGCAACGCATGCAATGAGTTCTCTGTTCATCTTAGTCTCCAATCCGCAGCTGTCTGCTTCTTCTAGGGTAGTCACCTGAGATTTTCTATACCTGAGCCCGGATTACACAATACACAAAGATGATTGTCAAACCTCTGGTTGGATGGCATCCTTCGCGCGGCTGTGCAACGTTCGGATTGTGTGAGCGGGATTAGGTATGGATGGTAGAAAGTACTCTCTGTCAGTGGACGAGGTCCTGGGCCAGTACCGGGTAGTGAAGCCGCTCGGAAAAGGCGGGATGGGAGAGGTCTATCTCGTCGAGCATCAGATCCTGCGGACCCATCATGCTCTAAAGCTGCTTCCGTCGGAACGTGCACAGAGCGCCGGCTTTCTTGACCGCTTCCGTGACGAAGCCCGAGTTATGGCTAACCTCAAGCATCGCGGCATTGCGCATGTCACCCACGCCGATGTCTCAAATGGCCACCACTATCTGATAATGGACTTTGTTTCGAGTGGCGTGGATAGCGAACCCTTTGACCTCGAAGAAGCCCTTGCCGCTGCCCCCGAGGGCCGCTTGCCTCCCGATGTTGTCGCCCGACTGGCCATTGGTATCTGCGAAGCCGTTGGCTATGCACATGGCCAGGGCGTTATCCACCGCGACCTGAAGCCGTCCAACGTTCTACTTACCAGCCGCGAGCTCAATGAGGCAGAACCACGCGTCGTCGACTTTGGTCTCGCCCGCCTGGTGGGGGAGGACTGGCTGCGTAGTGTGATCGATGTCAGCATCCGCCAGTCCATGTCACTTGGCGGCATGCCAACCATGGCACAAGCCCGTTCCGAGCGCAGCACGACCGGTGCGATACTCGGGACTTACGAGTATATGAGTCCGGAGCAGCGCGAAGGCAGCGAAGTCGACCACCGCAGCGACATCTATGCGTTGGGTGTCATGCTCTACCGAATGCTGACCGGCAAACGATTGATGGGACGAGCCAAAGCCGCCAGTCGCATCGTGAAAGGGCTGGATTCCGATTGGGATGATCTAATCGACGGCTGCTTGGAAGAGGACCCTGCGCATCGACCACAAGGAATGGGCACTGTGCGAGATGCGCTTCAGACGTTGCCTGGTGAGTTCGGCGAGCAGCACGAATCGGTTAGGCGAGGGGCCGAGATAACGCGGCAGGTAGAGAGACCAGCAGGCATTGCAGCAATTGGAGTAGCGTGTAGGCACTGTGGCGGTCCATTACAGGAAGGCGATGCTTTCTGCATCACATGCGGGAAGCCGATCGCTGGCGTCTTTCCACGGGAAGGTGTAGCAGACGTCGCGTTGCCAACGAACGAGGATGTGAAGCATGCTGGTGTATTGCTTCGCTGCAAATCGTGTGGCGGCCAGTTGGCGCGTCATGATCGTTATTGCGTGAGTTGTGGAGCTGAAGTGGAGAAGTAGAAATGGATCCTTACGTCCTTTATCGGGGCCTGTCTTTCGTAGTTGCTGCCTTTGTTGTCGGTGTTGCTGTATATTTTGGACGAACGCGAAGAAGGGCAGTGGCAGAATCCTGTAGAGCGTGTGGCATGCAGCTTCGCTCGGGAGCTTCATATTGTCACAACTGCGGAACCAAGATCCGATCAGGCCTAAGCCACGGTCTGTACTTAGCCATCTCCAGCATCATTGCGCTAGGCACGTGTTTGGCTGTAGGTCTTGGTATCGCGATGACTGGCGGACGGCTTTTCTCCGCATGGATCGCGGGGGTTGCGTGCTCTTTGTTGACGTTGGCGTTCTTTTCGATCATGCGTGTTCGG
>CAZLTD010000137.1:0-14696 GCA_964562385.1 uncultured Desulfobacula sp. | reverse complement strand
AGTAGTTGGATTCATTGGGAAAATTTTGTTAGTTGGTGCCGAAGGGGAGATTCGAACTCCCACAAGCGTGCGCTCACTAGTCCCTGAAACTAGCGCGTCTACCAATTCCGCCACTTCGGCACGTTGTCTCAAGCATTTAAAGATTGCTTAAAAAAGACAGTTAGGCTATATATATGTCTTTAAAAATTTTGTCAAGATGATTATTCCAAATAGTTAAAGGTTAATATGGAATTAGTTGAAAATATAGATCGATTAGACCGCCCTTTTAAAAACGCTGTTATCACCATTGGTAATTTTGACGGCGTTCATAAAGGGCATCAAAGCTTGTTCACTAAAGTTATTGAAAAAGCAAAAGAGATATCAGGCACTTCGGTTGCCATGACCTTCGACCCTCACCCTTTAAAGGCCTTGGGCATATCCACCCCTCCTTTGATCACAAGAAGGGATCAAAAGCTTGAATTGCTTGAGGCGTGTGGACTGGATGTGTTGCTTTGCCTGCCGTTTAATGATGCGTTTGCACAAATTTCTGCTGATGATTTTATTGAAACCCTTTTGGTGAATAAAATTGGGATGAAAACGATCATTATTGGTGCAGATTACTCCTTTGGGAAAAACAGGGCCGGAAACATTTCCCTTTTAAAAAAGCGGGGAAAAATATTGGACTATGAAACCATAGTTCTGCCCTGGATTAATGATATCGATTCCGGAAACGAGAGGATCAGCAGCACGCGCATCCGGGAAATAGTCATGGATGGTAAGGTTGATAAAGCTGTTAAATTTTTAGGAAGGCACTACCAGATCAGGGGAAAGGTTATCAAGGGCCGTAAACGGGGGGGAAGTCAACTGGGGTTCCCTACGGCAAACATAAAGCTGCATGATGAATTATGCCCTAAACTGGGTGTTTACGCCGTGACCGTTGAAACCATTAAAGGCAATTTTATCGGTGTTGCAAACATTGGCTTTTCACCGACGTTCGGAGACCAGATGTTCACCATCGAGGTTCATATCCTGGATTTCAATGATGATATCTATGAATCCCGGATCCGGGTGAATATGGTGAAACGGCTGCGGGATGAAAAAAAATTCGATAGCATTGAGCATCTTTCAAATCAGATTGAGACCGACATTCAGGTTGCAAGGGACATTTTAAAAAAACATGGCTATTCTTGATATATTAACATACCCCACCAAATCCTTATTAGAGCCTTCCACCCGTATCGAAGAAATTGATGATACTATCAGGCAACTTGTCGTTGATATGGGAGAAACCATGTTTGACGCACCCGGCGTGGGGCTTGCCGCACCGCAGGTTGGCGTCAATAAACGTCTCATTGTCTATGACGTGAATGCCGGTAATCCTGATGACGATGGTTCACACCATCAATTTGAAGCCCTGATTAATCCTGTGATCAGCGAATCCCGTGGCCGCATAACATCGGAGAGCGAAGCCTGCTTGAGTGTGGTGGATTACAGTGCAGATGTGAAACGGTACGAGACTGTCCGTATTGATGCCCTGGATATTGATGGCAATGAAATCAGTTTTGAAGCCACCGGTATTAAAGCTGTTATCATGCAGCATGAAATCGATCACCTGGACGGCATTCTGTTTATCGACCGCATCAGCATGCTGAAACGTGCCATGTATAAAAAGAAGATAAAGAAAGCATTAAAAAACAGTGAAAAATAAATCCAGCGTTATATTCATGGGCACACCGGATTTCAGCGTCCCGGCCTTGAAAAGTCTTGCCAAAAGCGATGACATTGATCTTCGATTAGTGATTACCCAGCCGGATCGTCCAAAAGGAAGAGGCAAAAAGCTTGTCTTCTCACCGGTTAAACAGGCTGCCCTTGAACTGGGTCTGGATATTTTCCAGCCTGAAAATTTAAAATCACAGGATGCCATTGACCGCCTTACCGCCATTACACCTGATTTTTTTGTGGTCGCCGCCTTCGGTCAGATTCTGACCCAGCAGGTTTTGGATATCCCCAAAATTTGCCCGATCAATATTCATGCATCTTTGCTGCCAAAATACAGAGGCGCCTCCCCGATTCAGGCCGCAATTTTGAATATGGATAAACAGACCGGTATCACAACAATGGTAATGGCAAAAAAAATGGATGCCGGTCATATTCTTTTAAGTGCAAAAACCCCGATTGCTTTAGATGACACTGCACTCACGCTCCATGACCGGCTCGGGCTCATGGGCGCAGAACTGATCTTAGAGACAATTTTCAGTCTTAAAAACAAAACACTAACCCCTACCCCCCAGGATCACTCCCGGGCCACCTATGTGTCTTTGTTGAAAAAAAAGGACGGCAAAATCAACTGGCACTCCGACAATCATCAAATTCTTGCCCATATCAATGCCATGACACCCTGGCCCGGAGCTTTTACGCACATAGATAACAAGACCATTAAAATTTTTAAGGCCGAGCCTTCCGATAAGACTTTTGACCATGCGCCCGGGACCATTGTTCGATGTGATAAAACCGGTATCCATGTTACGGCAGGTTCCGGCACCCTGATCATAAAGGAGTTGATGGGCACCTCCGGAAAACGTCTTACAGCGCAGCAATTCCTATGTGGCCACAATCTTGAGCCGCTAACCCGATTTGGTCTTTAGATGGTTACCAATCCACGGCAAGCTGCCATTGAATTGTTCCTGAATTGGGAAAAATCCATCCACACGTTGGATTTTTGCATTACCCAGATGCAACCCCGGCTTGAAAAATTATCTCCCAAGGACCGGAAGTTTTTTAATGCCGTTGTTTTTGGTGTTTTGCGGCACAGGAACATGCTTGACTGGATTATTAGCCACTATTCGCATATCCCTGTTCAAAAAATACAGCAGCCTGCACTATACCTGTTGCGAAGCGCCATATTGCAGGTTCACTTTATGGACAAAATCCCGGATTTCGCTGCCATTGACACAAGTGTGACCATTGCAAAAAAATATGGCGGTAAAAAAACGGCCGGGTTTGTGAATGCCGTTTTGAGAAAGATTACCCAAAACAAATCTGATTTAGCCTATCCAGTCAAAGATCGTCCCAAAGAAAAAGATATCCGAATCACGTATTCCCTGCCAAAATGGCTGACAAAAAAATGGATCAAAAGATACGGATCAAAAGATACAACGAACCTTGCCCGACAAATTAATACCATTCCTGATATCACACTTCGGTGCAACACACTCAAAGTTGACAGGGATACGCTTATCAAAAATCTGTCACCTTGCTGCAAGGCCGTTAAAAAATCAGATTTTGCCAATTTGGGGATTCGTTTAAAAGGGCCGTCCACACCTTTACATGAGATGGATGATTTTAAAAAAGGCATGTTCCAGGTACAGGATGACGCTGCCCAAATCGTCACCCAAATACTTAGCCCCGAACCTGATGAAAATATTCTTGATGCCTGTGCCGGGCTTGGCGGAAAGACCTGCCATATTGCGCAGCAGATGGGAAATAGAGGCAGTGTCACAGCCATTGATATTGAGGATAGCAAACTTGAAGCATTAACCGGTGAAGCCAAAAGGCTCGGCATTACAATTATCAAACCCAAATCCATGGATCTGCTGACATCGACCATTAAAAATTTCCCCGGATTTTTCAACCGGGTACTTTTAGACGCTCCCTGTTCAGGTCTGGGGGTTTTAAGGCGCAACCCGGACACTAAATGGCGTCGGACAAACCGGGACATTCAACGTCTGGCCGCACGCCAGAAGAAGCTTTTAAATGCCGCAGCCAACCTTGTCGCTCCCGGCGGTGTCCTTGTTTTTGCGGTATGTTCCTGTGAAAAAGAGGAAAATGAAGATGTTATTTTTTCTTTCTTAAAAAAACGCAAAGATTTTTCAATTGATAAAGATTACAGATCTGATAGGTTTAAATCGTTAGTGACTCCTGAGGGGTTTTTCAAAACGTACCCGGCCATCAATAACATGGACGGCTTTTTTGCAGCCAGGCTTAAAAGGAAATAACCGGATTGGAAAATGAAATCCTTTTTAAAATATCCTTTGATTTTTCTAATCTCCTTTGCCGTTACCGGCAGCATTGTCTATTACGCTATAACCCTGTTTACTCAAAGTGCCCAGGAAATAATTCTTCCCGAACTTCGGGGTAAAAATATCATATATGTTCTTGAAACCCTGACACGGCAAGGGCTCAATGCCAAACTTTACGGCACCCAATATGATGAAACAATCCCCAGATATGCCGTAATATCCCAGGACCCCATGCCGGGAACTACGATTAAAAAAGGCCGGGATGTTATTATTTACATCTCCAAAGGGAAAAAGGAGAACATCATTCCGGATCTGCGGCAGCTTGATTTGGCGAAGGCTGTGATCGCCATTGAAAAAAATGAGTTTAAAAAGGGACATGTTTCCTATACATTTTCTGAAAACAGTGAACCCAACCATGTTATAGCACAGTATCCAAAACCATTTTCTTCAACCGTGAAGGGATCTGCCTGTAATCTTTTGGTCAGCCTGGGAGCCAAACCACACGTCTATATGATGCCCGATTATTTGGGATCTCTGGTCAATCCGGCTGCGCAGGATATAGAAAACAGGCATCTGCAATTATATCAAATTAAATCCCAATGGGATGTCACAAAAATTCCAGGGCAGGTCTTGTCCCAGGAACCGCTGTTCGGAAGCCCGGTAACCCGAAATGATAAAATCACTTTAACGGTTAATCATTCCGACCAAAACAGAATCATGAATCCCGAGAAGCTCAACCAGACAGTTTTATTGCGTTTCTCGATTTCACCCGGATTTTTAAAAAGTCATGTCAGGGTTGAAACAGATTTTTTCGGACCTATATTTGATCTTTACAATAATTTTTTGGCCCCTGGCGAGGATGTTAATTTATTGATACCTTCCGGGAAAAAGGCAAGCGTCAATATCTATATTGACAATCAGCTTGAAAATACCATAACCATTGACCCCTGGAATCAGGAGGCCAGTACAGGAGATATATCATGGGAATTATTGCCCCTTCAATTTTATCCGCAGACTTTTCAAAACTTGGGACTGAATTAGAAGCCATCGAAAACGCCGGTGCCGACTGGGTACATATTGATGTAATGGATGGGCAATTTGTACCCAACATAACCTATGGCCCGATTATTGTGGAAGCGTGTAAAAGGTCCTGCAATATGATTCTTGACGTCCACTTGATGATAGAAAAACCGGACCTGATTATTCCTGAGTTTGCAAAAGCCGGGGCAGATTATATCTCTGTTCACCAGGAGGCCTGTACACACCTGCACAGAAGCCTTCAATTAATTAAAAGTTTTGATGTTAAAGCAGGTGTCGCATTAAATCCGGCGACCCCTTTGTCCACCATCGAATATGTTATTGATCAGCTCGACTTTGTTTTGATCATGAGTGTGAACCCGGGATTTGGCGGTCAGAAATTTATCCAGTCCAGCATTGAAAAAATAAAATCCTTATCCGAACTTTTAAAAAAGCATGGCAGTCAGGCTATCATTCAGGTGGACGGCGGGGTAAACCTGGAGACGATCAACACGGTGTCCAGTGCCGGGGCATCCAGTTTTGTAGCAGGTTCCGCCATCTTTAACACACCGGATTACACCGAAACCATCAGCGCTTTACGGCAAAACATATAAAGGCCGATCATGGACAAATACATCATAACGGTTCTTGGCAAGGACCAACCCGGTATCATTTCACAGATCACCAACATTTTATATGAGTTGGACTGTAATCTGGAAAACGCCAACCAGATGATTCTTCAGGACCAGTTTGCCGGTTTTTTTATTTTCACTCCGCCCGGGGATCTGCCAATGAGCAAACTGTCAAAAACCATTAACGCCCGGATTGAAAACCAGGGTCTGAACGTCCACATCGATACGGTCAGTGACAATGGCACTCTTTTTGACCACACCGCGTCGGAATCTTTTTTAATCACCACCATCGGCCTTGATCAAAAAGGGCTTGTGGCCCGATTTTCCAAAATACTGGCAGACAGCAATGTTAATATCGAAAACCTAAAGGCAGTGTTCAAAGGCGGCACCGATCCCAATGCAAACATTATGTCATACCAGGTCTCTATAAAACCGGAAACCGATACTGCCAGACTTTTTAAACAACTTCGCAAAAAAGCGGATGAACTCGATCTTGACATTCGGATCCAGCATAAAAATATTTTCGATACCATCAATAAGATTTAAAACAGGCAATAAAATTTAAGACAGGAAATTCTCATGTTTGACGATCATGAAATTATATCCACCATTGAAATGGTGAAAAACGAAAATCTTGATGTCCGTGCTGTTACGCTTGGCATCAATCTGTTTGACTGTATCAGCCACGATCTTGCAACCTTTAAGGCCAATATCCGTCGAAAAATCGTTCATCATGCTCACAACCTGGTTGCCACCTGCGATGCTGTGGGTGAGAAATACGGGATAAAAGTGGTTAACAAACGAATATCCACAAGTCCCATTGCGCTGGTAGGTGCCTGTTTCTCTGCCGACCAGATGGTACAGATCGCCCATGAACTCAATGACATTGCCAAGCAGGTGAACATTGATTTTATCGGCGGATTTTCAGCGTTGGTTGAAAAAGGTATTGCCCCCGGTGACCAGGCGCTCATCGACGCGCTGCCAAGGGCCCTGGCCCAGACCCAGAGAGTCTGCGCGTCTGTCAACGTGGCCACCACCCGGGCCGGTATCAATATGGATGCTGTCCTTAATATGGCAGATGTCATAAAAACAGCGGCCGCGCTCACTGCCGATGATGACGGCCTTGCCTGTGCAAAGCTGTGTGTCTTTTCCAACATTCCGCAGGATATGCCCTTTATGGCAGGCGCCTATCTTGGGGTGGGAGCTGCCGATGCCGTGATTAACGTTGGTGTGTCCGGACCGGGCGTTGTCAAAAAAGCCATTGAACGAAACCGTGAGAAACAACCGGATCTTACGCTTGGCAATATTGCGGAGATTATTAAAAAAACAGCCTGCAAGGTGACCCGGGTCGGGGAATTGATCGGACGGGAAGTGGCAGGCGACCTGAACATCAAATTCGGGGTTGTGGATCTGTCACTTGCCCCCACGCCTACGGTTGGGGATTCCATCGGTGAAATATTCCAGGCCCTTGGCCTGACTAACATTGGCGTACCAGGCTCCACAGCCGCCCTGGCCATGCTCAATGACGCCGTTAAAAAAGGCGGTGCATTCGCAAGCTCCCATGTGGGTGGGTTAAGCGGCGCATTCATCCCGGTCAGTGAAGATCTCAACATTGCCAATGCCGCAGATAAGGGATTTTTATCAATTGAAAAACTTGAAGCCATGACAAGTGTCTGCTCAGTGGGTCTTGATATGGTTCCCATCCCCGGAGATATAACGGTTGAATGCCTGGCTGGTATTATTGCGGATGAAATGGCCATAGGCATGATCAATTCAAAAACCACGGCCACCCGGTTAATTCCTGTTCCAGGGAAAAAAGCCGGTGATAAGGTTTATTTTGGGGGCCTTCTGGGTGAGGCAAGGATTATGAATGTCCCGAACGCCTCTCTTAAAGACTCATTTGTTAAATGCGGGGGCCGAATCCCCGCGCCGATCCACAGCATGAAAAATTAACCATGACGGCATCGCATCCTGCACCGGCTTTTGTTCCTTTGGTCACCCGGATATTGATTTCAAAATTTCCAAAGGTGACGAATGAATGAAAAAACGGATACTTCCAAGGTTGTCCTGGTTCAGCCGCCAATCGAAGATTTTTATCTGACAAAAAAAAGAACCATCCCATACGGTCTGGCCATTATCGCAGGCGGCATTCATCAGGAAGGGTTTGATGTTGAGATCATTGATGCCCTTGCCACAACCAAGTCAAAATCCATTGATTGGCCCCGGTCATTAGATTACTTGAAGCCCTTTTATCCTCAAAAGGACATATCCTTTTTTTCCCTGTTTCATGAGTTCCGGCATTTTGGTTACAGTTACGAGCATATTGGCCGGCTTGTCAGAGAAAAACGCCCTTTTATCGTCGGTATTGCGTCATTGTTCACAGCTTACGCAGACCAGGCATTGAAGAGCGCAGAAATCATAAAAAAATTTTATCCCGACTGTACCATAATTTTGGGAGGGCACCATCCGACGCAATTCCCGGATCAGACGCTGTCACATCCGGCTGTTGACATTGTCATCAGAGGCGAAGGTGAAAAAATCATGGCACAGGTCTGCCGTGCCATCAAAGAGAACAGGTGTCTTGATCATATCCCCGGCGTCATCCATAAAAAAAATGAACCGATCCGGATATCATCCCCCTCATGGATTACTAATTTTAAAGATCTTCCTTTGCCCGCATTTGACCTGATCAATGATAAATTTTATCAGCGGAAAAAAAGAGGCAGCGCCATTGTGGTGTCCAGCCGGGGATGTCCCATGCAATGCTCATATTGTTCGGTGTCTGCATCCTCATCCTATGCCGGTTACAGGTGCCGGGATGTTGAAGATGTAATAAATGAAATCACGGCGCAAATAACCCAAAAAGATATCGGGTTCATTGATTTTGAAGATGAAAATCTCTGCCTGAACAAAAAATGGTTTCTATCTTTATTTTCAAAACTATCCCCCCTGGTTGCCGGCAAAGATATAGAATTACGGGCCATGAACGGGCTTTATCCGGCGGCACTGGATGAGCAGATCGTATCTGTTTTAAAGGAGAACGGCTTTAAAACTTTGAATCTGTCTTTAGGAACCAGCAGCAGACAGCAGTTGAAACGATTTAAAAGACCGGATATAAAAAAGGCCTATGAAACTGCCCTGGACCTTGCCAAAAAATATGACCTTGAATGCGTATCATACCTGATTGCCGGAGCACCGGGCCAGGAGGCAGAGCAATCACTTGATGATCTTATCTATCTTGCCCAACGGCAAACGCTTGTCGGGCTTTCGATATTCTATCCGGCTCCCGGCAGTGTGGATTACAACACCTGTAAAGAGGCAAACATCCTTCCAGCCTCTTTTGATTTAATGCGCTCCAGTGCCTTACCCATCAGCGATACCACGACCCGTATCCAGGCTGCGACCCTGTTGCGTCTATCCAGGATTACAAATTTTTTAAAATATCTAAAAGACAGTCATATAGATGAGCCATTGCCCGAAGCTTTTCCGGATAAAGCTGTGTTTAACCCAAACGCCGATCGCCTGATGTTTTCAATCCAATTGCTCAAGTGGTTCCTGCATGATGGGAAAATACGCGGTATAACGCCGACAGGTGATCTCTTTGAACATCAGACAGACCCACACCTCACCCGTTCGTTTATCACCAAATTATCGAACATAAAAGTGCGCGGTGCAAAACAACAGGCGCCTGTAATGTCAGCATCTATAGCAAATCGCAGAGATACGTTCCGATAAACGAATGTGGTTTTCTATCATTCAAATGATAAAACCCGTTGTGGGGCAATCGATTTGCCTTTAGGTGATTCTTTTCTTATATGATTTTTTTAGGAACAGTTTTTGAGAATCACTATAACTTTGCTGTGCCTGATGCTCTTTAACATGATCTATTATCTTTTGCCGTACCATTTCACAGACCGACTCAACATCCATGTCTTTAAATGTTGAATAGGGTATTTCATCAAGGACCGTCACAGTCATTAAATATTTTCCCTGAATATGCAGTGAATGCTTGGGAAGTGCATCTTTTGTATTATTGATCACCAGCGGCAGGATCGGTTTTTTCATCTTTTTGGCAAGAATAAAAGCGCCGTGTTTAAAAGGCTTGACCAGGCCTGTTTTGGAACGGGTCCCTTCCGGAAACATAATGATTGAATTGCCCTGTTCCAAAAGAGATTCACATTGATCCATCATCTGCCTGACACTCTTACTGTCCCCTCTTTTGAGTTTCACATAGTTATTGAGGCCCATGTTCCAGCCAATAAAGGGAAGCTTGAACACTTCGGCTTTTGAGACCCAGCGAAATGGAAAGAACAATCGGTAGGCAACTAAAATATCCAGTTGAGATTGATGATTACTAACAAGGATGTAGCTTTTCGCCATATCCATTTTTCCACGACCGGATATTTTGACGGACCACAGGGGCATGCACCAGATGTAAAGGGATGCCCAAAATGATGAAAACAGATTTAGAAGAACCAGGCGACGGTCAAAAAAATGGGTCAGAACCTTTATCAGCGCTGCCACCAGAAAAAGAATGGCAGAGCTCATACCGACAAAAGCAATGTAAGCGTATGATAAAAAAGCACTGGGCATGCTTTTAAAGTTCATATGGCGTAAGGCTCTCCCAACCGTTGGGTGTAACCAGAATTGTCTGCTCAAACTGGGCTGATAAAGAACCGTCATTGGTAACGGCGGTCCAGCGATCTTCAAGCACATGAAGGTCTTTTTTGCCTAAGTTAATCATTGGCTCAATGGTAAACACCATACCTGGAACCAGGGTGATACCTGCGCCTCTTTTCCCGAAATGAAGAATCTGAGGTTGTTCATGAAAATCAATTCCCACTCCATGTCCGACGAATTCACGGACAACCGAGCACCCCTGTCGTTCTGCATAATCCTGAATGGCCCAGCCGATATCACCGAGCGTTGCACCAGGGGCGACAACTTCAATGCCTCTTTTAAGACTTTGCGCTGCCACATTCACAATCTTTTCACCATTTCGTGTTGGTTTGCCGACAAAAAAGGTTTTGCTGGCATCAGCATAAAATCCATTCAGGATCGGCGTGACATCAACATTGACGATATCACCGTCCTTTAAAATGCGATCTCCCGGAATGCCATGACAGATCACCTCATTAACCGACACACAGACACTTTTAGGAAAATCTCTGTATCCCAGCGGTGCAGGTGTTGCGCCGGCTTTTATGGTCTCTTCGTGAACCAGGGTGTTGATATCATCGGTTTTAAGCCCGGGCTCAATAATTTTTTCAACCTTCGCAAGAATATCCATCAGAAGATCACCGGCCTTACGTATACCCTCGATCTGCCGAGAATCCTTCACGATAATATCATGACGGTTTTTATACTCTTCTTTAATGCTGATCTGCTTTTTCTTATTCCTGCAGCAAAGCTTATATTTTTTTCCGCTTCCGCAGGGGCAGAGGCTGTTTTGTCCTATTTTCAATGCTTTTTTCCTCATTTAATGTCTTACAGGATGCCCCCACAAGGAATGGGGGTATGCATTTTCAATCTTAATTTCGGCAATGTCGCCTATCTTGGCACGATCCGACGCAAAATGCACGATTTTATTGGATTCACTTCTTCCGGTCATCTGCTTTTGCTTTTTATCTGTCAGTTCAAGACCGTCTCTCTTCTTATGACTTTCACCTTCCACCAGGACCTTCAGGGTTTTCCCGATGGTCATGGTGTTCTTTATTTCAGTATAGGTCTCTTGCAGGGACAACAATTCATTTAACCTGTCGCGCTTTATTTTTTCATCCACCTGATCGGGAAATTTTGCTGCCGGGGCAGACGATCTGTCGGAATATGCAAATGCAAAAATGGAGTCAAATTCCACCTGTCCGAGCAGCTCCTTGGTATCCTGGAAATCCTGATCCGATTCCGAAGGAAATCCAACAATGATGTCGGTTGAAAGCGCGATATCCGGACACGCCTTTTTCAACATCTCAATTCTTTCAAGATAATGCTGATGCGTATACCCCCGGTTCATCTTTTTTAGTATCCTGTCAGAACCCGACTGTACCGGCAGGTGAAGGTGGTTGCACACCTTGTCAAGATCGCGTATGGCATATATCAGATCCCGGGATAAATCCTTTGGGTGAGAGGTGGCAAACCGGATACGGTGAATGCCGTCAACAGCATTAATTTTCTGTAAAAGTTTTGGAAATGAAATACTGCCTTCCTTTGTACCATAAGAATTAACGTTCTGTCCCAGAAGGGTGACCTCCTTTACCCCCGAATCTGCCAGGACCTTTATCTCTTCAACAATGCTTTCGGCAGACCGGCTTCTCTCTTTTCCACGGACATAAGGGACCACACAATAGGTACAAAAATTCTCGCACCCCTGCATGATGGTGACAAATTTGGACACATTGTTTTCATCAAAGCAGGTGGTATCGGGGATAGATTCATAGATCATCTCGGAATCGGCAATGTCCACAATTTTACTTTTCCCGTTTTTAACGGCTTCGATATGCTGACCGAATCTTGCAAAGGCCCGGGTCCCCAGAACAATATCAAGATGCGGGAGGCGTTCAAAGGCCTTTTTACCTTCCTGTTGCGCAACACAACCGGCCATAACACAAATCAGATGTGGTTTCTGCTTTTTTATTTTTGCAAACCGCCCCAGAAAACTAAACGCTTTTTCTTCTGCCTTGTGCCGGATAGAACAGGTATTACATACGATAACATCCGCTTTATCCATCTGTTCTGTTTTTTCAAAACCAAGGGAGGTTAAAATAGCTGCCAGTTTTTCAGAATCATATACATTCATCTGGCAACCAATGGTCTTAATATAGGCAAAGCCGTTAAATTTCATCGAACAAGAAATCCTTTTTTAAATCATCAACGATCATCAAGGCGGATTCCATCTGGTCCGGAGCGATGGCAAGCCTGATATGGCCGGTCTTCGCCTCCAGCGTTGACACAACCGCAACACCCTCATGGGCTTCAAAAATAAAACGGATAAAGCCAATCCGTGTTTTATCAACCCTGTATTCTTTTGCTATTGTTTCCATAGTTGTCGTCATATCCGCTATTATTAAATCGGTAAATATATCATTTAATTGACTAAGTTCAAAGATTTTATTTTGAGCACCATGGACTGAAGATACGATTATTTAGTTTCTGTACAAAAACAAGCATTTTAATTCGAGTTCAAGGCGGATGAAAATTTTAACTGGAAGAATACATTGAGTATTTTGAAGCTTAAAATTTTTATCCAACGCAGAAATCGGACAAAAGGAGCCGTTTTTCTACAGAAACTATTTATTCAGCGCTGCGGGGTGCCGAATAATTGTTTTCTATTATTTGTGGTAGGATAAAATTGACATTCACCGGGTTTGTTTATATAGATGTCTTCAAAAACCACATGAATACGCAACTAACATACTTTAAGCCAGACAGTGAACTTGTGACCCGGTTAAGCCGGGATCTGAACTGCCACCCGTTATTGGCCACCCTGCTGTCCGCCAGGGGCATTACCACCGCACAGGAAGCACAAGCTTTTTTAAATCCCAGCTTCAACGAGCTTACCGATCCTTTTCAGATCAAAGACATGGATAAGGCGGTCCAGCGTATTTTCACAGCCGTGGCAAGCAAAGAAAAAATTCTGATTTTCGGAGACTTTGATGCCGATGGCGTCACGTCTACTGCTTTGCTGAGCGACTTTCTTGAGTATTGCGGGGCAAACATCTCATGGTATATTCCCCACCGCATCAACGAAGGGTACAGTCTACAACCGAATCATATCAAAATGGCCACAGAACAGGATATTGACCTGATTATCACTGTTGATTGTGGCGTCAGCAGCCATGAGGCCGTGTTGTTAGCCCTGAGTGAAGACATTGACGTTGTTGTCACCGACCACCATGAGCCGGAATCCACACTGCCTTCCGCAACCGCAGTCATAGATCCAAAACGAAACGACTGTTCGGCCAATTTAAATTACCTGGCCGGCGTGGGGGTTGCCTTTTATTTGATCATGGCACTGCGTAAAGATTTCAGAGACAAGGGATTCTGGGAATCCCGGGCAGAGCCAAAACTGTCCGATTACCTGGATCTTTTTGCCATTGGCACGATTGGGGATATGGTGCCGCTGGTAAATGAAAACAGGTTGCTATGCATTGCCGGCCTGGAAAAAATGCGCCAGGGCAACCGCCTGGGTCTTAAATCTCTTGCCCAGACTTCAAGAGTCGACCTTTCCAAACTGGATTCGGACGACATCTCATTTAAAATCGTACCGCGGATTAATGCGGCCGGCCGTATTTCCCATGCCAGGATCTGTGTCACGCAACTGACGAGCCAGGATATTATCACTTCGGAGAAAACAGCATCTTTGCTGGATCAACTGAATTTAAAACGCCAGAAAATCGAACAGGAGATTGTTGCTGATATTGAAAAAAAGCTGGCCCAGTCCCCAGACCTTCTCAAGCCCCGACTTCTGTTTTTATGGGATGACAATTGGAATCCCAGCGTTTTAGGGATTGCCGCTTCAAAATTATCCCGAAAATTCTGCCGACCGGTCATATTACTGTCCTGTAGTGAAAAGATGGCTGTCGGTTCCTGCCGAAGTATCAATAATATAAACATTCACCAGGCCCTTAAAGCACACGAGAGCCTTCTAGAAAAATTCGGCGGCCATGCCATGGCTTCAGGACTGACCGTAAAAACCAGTAATCTGCCGGTTCTTTGCCAGCGTCTCAATGACTATATGGAACTCAATTTCACAGATGAAAATTTTGAAAAAAAACTCACCATTGATGCGGTTCTTGATTTTAAAGAGATCAACTATGAACTTGCCTGTGAAATTGACCGGCTGCGACCGTTTGGCGTGGCCAACCCGGAACCGGTGTTTTTATGCGAAGATGCCACTATTTTCTCCTCTTATTTAATCGGCGGCAGTCATAGAAAAATGGTGTTAGGAAAAAGCGGCTCATCAACAAGTGAATACGTCGAGGCGTGTAATTTTAATATAAGTGATCCGGACGACACCCCTTCATTCTTTAAAAAGAATGCCAACAACAACAAC
>CAZLTD010000136.1:0-14779 GCA_964562385.1 uncultured Desulfobacula sp. | reverse complement strand
CGTTGATATGCTCAATGAAATTATGTCCCGGAATCACATAGAGGTGTTACACGTAATTTTGCCCTGGAAGCGGTGTCTGATGATGATTAAGAACAAAAAAATCGATATTGTACCCAATGCATCATACAAAAAAGAGAGGGCTTTATTTGCATACTATACAAAACCGATGTATCAGACACACTTGGTTTTGTTTTATAAAACAGCTAAATTTGAGATTCCCCCGATATTTACCAGGATAAAAGATCTAAACCCATACAGAATCGGCGGGGTGTTCGGGTTCAATTACGTGTGGTACGACGGAAAAATTAATCTCGACACCGGGGCAAAAACTCGTGAAGCACTGGTTGAAAAGCTGCATTTGGAGCGTGTGGATTTTGCGATTCTGCAAAAAGAGGTCCTCTTTGCCTTGCACCATAAAGGCAAAGTGGATTTAAAAGGGCTTGGATCAATCCCCGATCTGGTTAAACCCACAAAGGCCTATAGGGTTTTGACAGTAAAAAGTCCAAGAGGGAAGATACTTCAAGAGATTATCAATAAGGGTATCGATCAGTTAACCCTGGAGGGAACAACCCGGAACATCATGAAAAAGTATATAGGAGAAAAGTTATAAAGAGGATCTATAGTGATTTTTAAAATATATTTTTAAAAAGATTATATAAGAAAAGAATCACCTAAATTGGTGCATGAATTTTATGATTCCATTTCGTTAGCATCTTTTTTTATCGCCACAACCAATAATCCTTTTACCGGATTTCCCGACTGGTTCCTGACATCTGTTTTGTCTATTTTTGTGGGCTCTAATCCATGTTGGTTCAGGCATTTTTGAATATAGGCTTGAGAATGTGCATACCGGCCGCTGGGAAAAAGCTTGTAATCTGCGCTGTCGTCTTCCAGTGCTTCCACTGAAAATGCCAATTTCCCTCCCGTAACAAGATATGAAGATGCGGACCTGATTATCCTGTCCAGATTTCCAAAATATACAAACACGTCAGAGCTGTATATGAGATCAAATTTTTCAGGAAAGGTCCAGTCTTGAAGAATGTCAAAAACTTCAAGCCGGGTGTAGAGTTTCTTATCATAGGCTTTGTTGAGCATCTTTGACGATACATCAACACCGGTCAGGCTATTGGCATAAGGCTGATAGAGCCGGGCGCCCAGGCCGGTGCCGCAGCCAAGATCCAGAATCGTCATCTTCCGGATCAAAAAGGGGCGCACGAGATTAAAGAGGAGTTCAGGGGTTTTATATGCCAGTTTGTCAACCAGGATCGCTTCAAAATTTTCAGCGCACTGGTCAAAAATACTGCGTACATGCTCCATGGGCGCGGCATCGGGCGTTTCGCCGCCTCCTAAGCTTTGGAGCATGAATCGTGCAGCCTTATTATCCGGCTCTATTTCAAGCACTTTGCTGTAGTGTTCTTTTGCTTCTTTGAACTGTTTTTGTTTTTGAAGGCAGATCCCGAGATTTAAGTGAGGGGAGGCATAATCCGGCTGAATCTCAATGGCTTTTCGATAGGACTTTATAGCGCTGTCAGCCATATTGCCCTCATCCTGCGCCACGCCAAGGTTGTTCCAGGCCTCTGCCATTTGAGGCGTAAATTTTACGGCTGCCCGAAAACTGGATATGGCATCCTCCGGTTTTCCCAATTCCCGATATGCAACACCCAGATTATTCCATACAACACCGGCATTCGGCTGCTGATTCAGCATCTGCCTGTAAATAGTAACGGCGCCTTCATGATCATTCTCCAATTGTTTGAGCCTTGCCAGAGAATAGCATGCCGGTAAATCAGGCGGGGTGAGGTTGGCCGCTTTTTCAAATATTGTTTTGGCCTCATCCGGCCGATTCCGGTCCAGGAACAGCCTTCCAAGCGCGTTCAGCACCTCTGGCCAGCCCGGCCTTTTTTCCAATAATTTTTGATAGCCTTTTTGGGCTTCCAAAAGTCTGCCTTGACTATGGGCTGAATAGTAGTTCTTGAAAATATGTTCGAGATCCTCTTTTGTGCCTTTTTCCATATGCGAATTTTCTTTTGAGTGATGCTAAATCTTATGTCCGGGGTTGCAACCTTGACCCGCCCGGATATTTCACACAATAATTTTCGATACGTGATCCTTATTTTTCCCCAAACCGGTTTGGTTGTCAATGAAGCTGACCGGAGGCTTGCCAAAGTATCGTTTAAATTCCCTGCTGAACTGGGTGGCACTCTCATAGCCAACCGCTATGGCCACTTCGTTAACACGGATCCCCTGCTTCATCAAGAGCTTTTGGGCCTTATCGAGTCTTATCTTTTTCAGATACTGGATTGGAGAGGATGCGGTCACCTCTTTAAATGCTCTGTGAAAGGCGGATGGACTCATGTTGACCAGTCCGGCAAGTTTGTCTATGTTCATAGCGTGTTGATAATTTTCGTGGATCTGCCTGAGAGCCCTGTCAACTTTGGACATGTTTGTATTTTTCATGGCAAGCGCATAGAGGGGAGCCGCGTTCTCTGCGCACATGATCCGGAACACCAGTTCATGGACAATCCCAGGGCCAATCACACGACTCTCAACGTCAGACTGAAGAGATTTCAGTAATCTTACGACCGAATTTTTTATCTCGAAAGTTGTATGCGCAAGAAAAAGTCCCTGGTGTCTGCTTTTCTGCTTCAAAAGGGAATGGTCGATATGGTTGTCCATCTGCTCAATGATACGGTTGAGCATCCCTGGATTGATATCCACCATGAGTGCCAGAAAAGGGGTGTCTTTGGTTTCACACTCAACCGGCAGCGGTACGGTAAGCACCAGATAGTTGTCCGGATTGTACTCATATTCGGTTTCCCCCAGAAATACCCGTTTGGAACCCTTGCCCACAATAATTATCCCCTGTTCATAGCAGAGAGGTTCCCGGGGCAGATCGCGTGAGGCTTTAAAAACCTTAACACCACGAAGAGGGGTGAAATTGAAACCCTCTTTTGGGGCAAGCGTATCCATTAAATTGCCAGAATCACCCATTGCAACCTCCTTTACTCGTGATTTGCCATCCGGTCACCCTATCATGCGCCAGTCAAAAAAACAGGTACAATTACAAATAAAAGCAGGAATAGGCATGATTTATCCAGTTTTGACTATTTAAAAGTGCATTAAACGATTCTAATATGGCATGAATCAAAAAACCCAAGTTTACTTTTAATAGCAGAAAAGAAAATGTTTTAGGGTGCTCATAATTTTAAAGGAGGACAACATGATCAACTCAAAGCAAACTGCTCTGATAACCGGAGCCAGCAGTGGTATTGGACGCGTTGCAGCCATAAAACTGGCAGAAAAAGGATTTCAAGTCATTGCCGCAGCCAGGAGAAAGAAACAATTAAACGAACTTGCAAGTCAGTTTCCCAATATCACCCCTAAGCAGGTGGATCTTTCAAATGATGCTGAAACAAAAGAGATCTGTCGATACCTTTTTGCACTGAAAAATCCCGTCTCGATTCTTGTAAACAATGCGGGATACAGTATCAGAGGGGTGTTGGAAGATGTCTCAATCAAGGCCGCACGCCGTTTGTTTGAGGTGAATTTGTTTGCGTTAATGAGAATTACCCAAGCCTGCCTGCCGGGAATGCGCTTCTTGAGATTCGGCACCATTATAAATCTGAGCTCCATTGCCGGTAAATTTGCCTTCCCGGGCAGTGGCGTCTATGCCGCTTCAAAGTATGCGGTGGAAGGGATCACTGATGCGTTACGTTTAGATCTGGCTCCCTTTGGGATCCGTGTGGTTGCCATGCGACCGGGACCGGTTGCAACACAATTTAATGAGGTTGGAAATGAATTGTCAGGCGACCTTATGAGCCGTACAGATACGGATTATAAACCGATTTATCAAACCGTTGGTGCTGCAGCCGGCAATATTTTTAAGGGACTGGCTATTCCTGAACCGGATTTGATTGCTGACCTGATCGTAGAGGCGATCCTTTCGGATGCACCGGAGCCTGTCTATTCAACAGGTCCGTTATGCGATGAGTTCCTCGGAAAACGCGATAGTCTGGATGATAAAGATTTTCATGATTTCATGCTTGGAAAATTTGACCTTATGAATCTTCAGGTTTAAGGATCTCTAAAGCGATTTCCAAAATAGCGGTTTTAAAATACGATAAGGTTAATGGAATCGCCAAGAGCAAGTCCTTAGCAGTACCAGGGAGTTATTACCTTAAATTATAGAAAAAGGTACTTCCGTGCTGGTTTTATCTTTCACCCTCCATAGGGACCACAGATGTTTTTATTGCGGGTGCATTTTTATCCCGCACGGCAAAGGCTCTGTACTGGTACGAGAAAGAGACATTAACGTATTTGCCTTCACCATACTTGAAATCGAAATTCCATGCCCGGTTGAGACTTTTTTTATCACTGCCCCAGAACCACCAGCCGGATGTGTCTAAAAGCCTGGTCAGATTCTTGTCGCCCTGTCCCTTTTGATAAAGAGTTTTTAATTGCTCTTTTGAGGGCAGTTTCCATCCGCCGCCGTCTATATCAAGCCTTTCGGCCCATCGATCTGCCTCGAAAAATGTTGTGTCATAGTCCGGACCCATATACCATTCGAGTTTTGTGGATTTGTCGATGATAATGCCGGATTCGTATTTTATGTATTGATTGTCTTTGTCAACTATTTGGTTCAGTTTGTCGGCAGGGCTTATCGCGGCGAGTCGCGTTTCGTTTTCTTTGAAGACGACTTTTTTTTCTGATTCCAGTTTTTTGCGCTCCAGGTCAAGGCGCTGCTGTTCTTTTTGATTTGCTTTTTTCTGTTCTATTTTGATCTGTTCAAGTTGCTTTTTTTCCTGTGCGATGATTGCTTTCTGCCTGGCAATCGCCTCTTTTTCAAGCTCAAGCCTCTTTTTTTCGATGGCCTGTCTTTCAAGTTCAAGGGCCTTGCGCTGCTGCTCAATTTTATCGCGCTCCGCTTTTAACGGATCAATGGCATAACTTAAATTGTCCTGGGTGCTTTTGTATGTGGGTGTGGCAACAAACACAAATTCGCCCCCCTGGTCGCCGGTTCCCCTGATAGGGCGGCATAAAGGAGTCTGCTCTGAATTATTGGCAATCACAGGCGCGATATCTGTATAGACCTCTTGAGTTGTAATGTATGGTTTTTCATTGTTTTCAAGTTTTTTAATCAACTGATAGGCAAAGACGCTGTGCCCCTGGGCGCCGGAGTCGGATACAGGAGTTTTGTTGCCCGAGGTCATTCCCCACCTGCTTTTTTCATTATAAAGATTCAGGTAGTATTTGTCGCTGATTACAGCAGGCATTGATCTGGCCTGTCCAAACAGGGCTCCCGAGTAACAGGAGTCTGAAATCAGCAGCACGTGCCGGGCTTTCATGCTTCGCATGGCTTTTTGAATCTGAATGTTATCCAGATATGTAAAGGGGTCACCGCCGGCGGCATCTACCGGGATCCACCATCCGTCATTATATTGCCGGTCCACATCGCCGTGACCTGCATAGTATATCAGGATACTGTCTTGGCTTTTGGCCTTTGCTGTCAGCCTTCTAAGAGAATCGTAGATTGCTTTTTTTGTGGCCTGGCCATCCAATAGTGTTTCAACCGTGAAACCGTATTTTTTTTCAAGGACCTCAGCCATTTGATTGGCGTCATTTAAAGGGGTGTCAAGATCAGGAATTTCAGGGTCATTATAATTTTGTATCCCAATGATCAGCGCCCGATATGTGCCGATTGTCCCCTTTTTGTGATTAAACTCAGACACACGTTTCAGGCCGCGAAAAGCCAGGGCCTGGTTTGTTAAGACCAGAAGGATAAATGTAAATACAGATACAATGACTAACCGTTTCATGCTGCTCTCCCCGGTACCGTTCACAAAAGTTATAGTCGAGATGGTATGTACTTATATCGAACAAAAATCATTGATTTCAAGAGATATTATTTTTCCATGACAGGCAGGTGCCGGCATGGCAATGACAGTTGTCTGCCCAAAAACGATGGTCGCTTAATACAAATACCACCGGAGTTCGCAGCAGGCCATGGGCTGTCAAGTGTTTTAAATCCTCTTTGAACGTAAATTCTCTAATGAAACAGATTGGGAGTTTTCATTGGACCGGTTCACCGATACTGAAATAATCAAATATGAATTTTGGGGAATAGGGAATGATTTTACAAGATTTTCCTTTATGTCTCAAATAATACCTTGCACGAATTTTAAGAGACCCGCAGTTTTCAACCGGCTGGGTCACTGTCCAGTATATATCGTATCTTCTGCAGCAGGCTTCCCGGAGAAAAGGGCTTTTCAATAAAGTTCAGACCGTCTTTCAGAACCCCGTGGTGGACAATGGCATTATCCGTATAACCTGACATGAAAAGGACTTTGATCCCCGGGCATAGAGATTTTATCCGGTCAGCAGCCTGCCTGCCGTTCATTTTAGGCATGACCACATCTGCAATAACAAGATCAATGGCACCTGTATAAGTGCTCACAAAATCGATGGCTTCCAGCCCGTTTTCTTTTTCAAGGACGGTATAGCCGAACTGGCCCAATATGGTTCGAACAACTTTCCTGAGCCGCTCATCATCTTCCACAACCAGGATGGTCTCGCATCCGCGGGTCTCCTTCACGGTGATCTGATGGGGTTCTGCCTGAATGCCGCTTCCGGAGTCTGTGTTCTTCGGCAGATAAATCTTGAATGTGGTTCCCTGGCCGGGCTCACTGTAAACCCAGATAAAACCACGGTTCTGCTTTACGATACCGTAGATGGAGGACAAACCAAGACCGGTCCCTTTTCCATGTTCCTTGGTTGTGAAAAAGGGTTCAAAGATATGCTCCTGTGTTTCCTTATCAATTCCGGTTCCGGTGTCGCTGACTGCGAGCATAACATAAGGACCGGTTTCTCCCTTAATTCCGTGTTGGTGTAAATAAGCGTCGTCAAAGGTTGCATTGGCGGTTTCAATGGTGAGTTTCCCGCCGTCCGGCATGGCGTCTCTGCCGTTCACCACCAGATTGATCACCACCTGTTCCAATTGAATTCTGTCCATTTTCAACAGCCACAGTCCCTTGCTTTCAACGATCCGGATATCAATATCTTCACCGATCAGGCGTATCAGCATTTTATGTAATTTTGACAACAATTCGTTAAAATCTATAGCTTTGGGCTGGATCACCTGTTTTCTACTGAACGCGAGAAGTTGGCGGGTCAGTTCGGCAGCCCGTTCACCGGACATTTTTATCTCCTCAATCCCTTCTTTTACGTGGGAAGGGATATCGTCATCCATCAGCATAAGGTCGGCATTCCCGATAATAGCCGTCAGAATATTGTTAAAATCGTGGGCCACACCTCCTGCAAGAGTGCCGATGGCTTCCATCTTCTGGGCCTGCCGAAGCTGGCCTTCCAATAGTTTTAGATCGGTCATGTCCCTGTGTACAGCCATTGTTGAAGCCGATTTTCCCTCACGGACCAGAGGGAAACGGGAAACAAGGTAGGCGTGCCCGTTTTTCGGGCTGATAATTTCAATATCAGCATGGACTTTTCCACTGATATTATCCTGGACACACCAGGGGCACTTTTCATCCAGATCATGCAGGGCTTTATGGCAGCGTTCCCCTAAGGCATTCCGGCCAACGATACTTTCCATGGCCGGATTCATATATTCCACACGGAAATCCGGAGAACTGATATAGGCAGGGTCCTTCATCGCATTCATCATGGAACGATATCTGGATTCGCTTTCCCTGAGCGCTTGCTCCGCCTTTGTTCTGGCCTCAAGTTCCTGCTTTAGCTGCTGGTTTGCCTCAGCCAGTTCCCGGGTGCGCTGTTCGATCCTCAATGCCAGCGAGTTTTTGGCGTTCTTAAGGGCTTGTTCCGCCTTTTTTTGTTTCGTTAAATCCGTGTGGGCGCCCAGCATCCGGACAGGTTTGCCGGTGTAATCGCGGATGGCAATTCCCCTGCACCGGATCCATACGGTTGACCCGTCCCTGTGGCGGTATCGGACAATCTGGTCATAGGGATGTTCCGGATCTTCGCAATGTCTGGTGAAATTGTGGATGGCCTGTTCAAGGTCCTGCTTGAAGATGATATCCTGCCACTCTTCTGCCAGATGCTTCTTTATTCCCGGATCATAACCCAGTGTGGTCCAGAAACGTGCGCTCATCCATTCATTTTCCGGATTTTCAAGATCCCAGTACCATATGCCGTCTAATGCACCCTGTTGAATAAAGTCAAAAATCGAGACATCCTCTTTGACAAGACGGTATAATTCTTTTTTAAGGTAATGATCATTGAAGTCCATCGCACCTCCCTTTAATAAAAAAACATCCTGTTCTGCTCTCAACAGGTGGCCAATGCAGGACCGGGCACAATTTTGAAAATTGTCCGGGTTGATTTGCGAAAACGATGCATGTATTGCATTTTTTTTAATTTTTCAGATGGATCGCTAATATTTTGAGAGTGAAGTGGAAAATCCGATATTCAATCTAACAGAATTTTTCGTGATTTGTAAAGAGGAATCTTTGAGGCTGGCCGTCAGTATGATTTGATAAATCAATGGTTTGTGTCTGGTCGGCGTTTTTTGTCTTACCAGAAATGTGCTATCGTTAAATTATGCCTCAAAGGGGTGAGACGAAATTTTCGAAAAAGGTGCAGGTCACGCCTTAAATTATTTCTTCAAACAAGGATTCTTTTACCTGTTTCAGGTGAATGGCATCCCGGGGGCATCCTGTGGCGCAGACACCGCACCCCCTGCATTTTTCGACATCAATGAAAGGCTCCTGGCGTTTCTTGTGCTTGAATTTTTTATTCTGGGATATGATTCCAAAAGGGCATCGTTTGACACATATCCCACATCCATTGCAGTCTTGAGTCGGCGCCTGGGCCACATACCGGCTTAAGGGCCAGAATTTTTCCACATTGAGACGCTCGGACAGCTGATGGGGGAAGCAGCAGTCACTACAGCAATTGCACAGGGCACCGATGATTCTTCCCTGCTCATCCAGTCCGAGTTCTGCATTCTGCATCAATCCTTTTTTATTGGCCTGTTTTACAATGGCCAGTGCTTTTTCCCGTGAAATCTCCCAGCCGATCTTGCGGTCATTTGAAAACCGGATACAGGTGAATTCCGATTGCCCGCAGCCTTTGACCATTGCCCGGCAGTTGCACGGCCACAGATAAAATTTTGGGATTTTTTTAAAAAGAGCCGCCACTTCATCCAGCAGAAGATATTCAGGATAGACCTTGTGCGGATCTCTTTTAAGACCATCTTTTAATTTTTCAGCAGCCCTGCCATGGGATGCAATGTAATGGTTTAATTCCCAATCGTTTAACTGGCCCTTTATCTCAGCGGGCAGGTCCTGCCACCCCTCAAACAGTGCCCAGTATTCAAACCGGACATGAAAATCCTCCTGCGCAATGGTCCGGTCATCCAGGAATTTGACAACACCCCTTTGCCAGGCTCTGCTTAAAAACCTGTCAAAATCATATCGCTCTTCTGATATGCTGTTTTTCCCCAAAAGTTTTAAAAGATGCTCTTTTTTGACGGGTTCGTTTTCCAGTGCCTGTAAAAGCGTGATCTCTTCAGGGGCATAAAAACGATCCAGCCAGGGGGTTAAAAATGGGGGTATGTTCATCTGTGATTCCTTATTTTTTTTGAACTGTTTTTATGACCGGACCATTTGGGCAGATCATCATTTATGTTAACGACTCTTGAACCGTAGAAAATATGGCAGGTCGGCATAAACGTTTTCGGTACCTTCCGTGGCAAACCAAAATCGAAGAGCGATGGAAAAGCAAGCCACATCCGCCGGCCCTCATCAGCAATGGGTGTTCCGCATAAACGGCAGCTCACTTTGCAGGGAAGAATTCTTTTATTCAGGGATAGTTCACTGTTATAAAATTTTAAGTGTTCCATACCTTTGATTATCCTGACATCTCGCTTGTTGAAGATAACGGCCCATTGCATTGGCGCCCCATGCATGCTCTGGCATGTCTGGCAATGGCATATTTTCGCGTCTACCGGGTCAGCACACATTTCAATGTGAACCTGCTTACAATAACAGCTGGCCCGATATCTGGTTATAAAGCCGGTATCTGCCAATGACGCATATTCTGGTCCGAATTCGGTCTCCATGCTCGCCTCTTTTGTTTAGGTTGCCGGTTCCTGAAAAAATATTTAAACGCTACCTTCATGTTTGTTTTTTCTTTGCTTTGATCAGAGATTTAACCCGGGTTTCCGGATCATGAAACCGTTTGAAATAATGGGTCAGTGTTGTCACGCTGAATACTGTATTGACCGCCGGAATCCGGATCAGCATCCAGAATATCCAATAGGATATTAAAAGAGCGGGTATATAGTACAGCGCTTCCACCATAAGCATGAGCCAATAGTTTTTAATCCCCAAAAAGCGGCCCATGGTATTGGTCAGCCCCGCCGATATATTGGCGAACACAGGGGCAGCCATGATAAGGGTTTGCAAAAAAGCCCAGGAGTGCCCGGCCTCAACCGCCTTTTTCGGGCAATACCCCATGCATCGCATGCAGTTTTCGCAGTGATAGGTCCAGAACGGTCGCTTCTTGCCAAACAAGCGTTTCATGTCAATTGCATGGTTTGGGCATATTTTTGCACACATCCCGCAGGACACACAATTGTTGTTGGAAAACATCATTTTAGCCATGCCTGTTTTAGCAAAAATCAGATAGAGTATCGGAAATATCGGAATCAGCCAGAATAAAAGGCTTGCCCAGATGCCTTCATACAGGTTGTTCAGGGTCAACAGCACCCGTTTGCCCGCCATCACACGAGATATGAAGAACGCCATTTTTCTTTTGGATTTTTTACAAATATCCTTCACGGCGCCATGCGTAAGGCTGGGGTGAAAATTGTTAAAGTTGGATGCCATGTCCAGACTGAAAAACCCCCGGATATCATACCCTTTGAACAAGAGGACCAATGCGGCAAAGAAGTTTGCAAAACCGGCGGCTCCCGGTATCTTTACAGGACCAATCCATATGGCACCGCGGGTGGCAATGCTCAGAACCTTTGCCCTCTTTTGCCGGGGCATTTTAAACAAAAATTTAATCATGGACCAGGGCGGCATAAATCCGTGTGTTGGAAACAAGATAATGGTCAGTTGACGATCAGGATCCTTAAAATCGTCCTGCAAGTTTGCATGCTCGATAAATTTTAGATGGGTTGCAATCCCGCTTTTTTCAAAAAGGTCTTGGATCCACCGCGCCACCCGAAAGGTGTTGCCGGTACCGCTTAATACATAGAGCAAAGACGTGTCCAATGATCTCATATCCATTATATTTTTATACTGCTTAGGTTTAGGGATTGGCAAACAGTATTTTATTTCCTTAAACCGGGCTTATGCCCGGACAGAAAGTCCATACCGGAGCCAAAATCAGCTATGCCACCGATCCCGTCTGGTTTTTTATACCTCCATTAAACAAATCGATCGCAGAGGGAGTGCTTTTTTTGTCTGTTATACTCCTTTGCTTTAAAAGTCTGAACTGCGGTTTGACCGTATCATGACCGTTGTTAAGATGGAATCTCTTAAAAAGTCTGTTTTGCCCCATAAAAGGACTGTTTAAGGCCTATTTTTTGAATTTGCTCCAATTAAGATCATAGCTTGCGTTTCTCCCCCCCCTCGGGACCCAGGTTTTTTGTTTTACAGATTCCAATAAAAAATTGTTCTCTGCTATTTGTCCCTTGTTTTTTATTCCCGACCTTTGGGCAGGACACAATTTAAGGCTGGATATAATCTGATAAATCTATATCCCCATCAACAAAAAGCCCCTGCACCAGCAGCTGGACAGTGTCTGCGAACATGTCGCGGATGAACGCGTCCTTGGACTGAATGTAGGTCCGTATGATGAACATTTTGTAAATCATGAAAACAATATTGGAAATCCGGTCCGGGTCCACCTTGCGAAATACCCCTTGGGCCATGCCCTGGTCGAGGATATCCCGGATAATGCCAACAGAATTCCTATTAATTTCCCCATAGGGATCGTTTTCGGTGAACATGGGGAAGATGTCGGGATCGTGCACCAGAAGGCGCCGGAACGAATCATCTTCGGCCAGGTATTCCACCGCCTTGAAACACATGACAAGAAACCTGTGTCTGGGGTCTGTTTCGCCGGCAATGGCCTGGCTGACTTTTGACTGCCATTTCAACAGGCAGTGGGCCACAGTCTTCTCATACAGTTCTCTTTTCCCGGAAGCATAACGATAGAGGTTCCCCTTTGTCATGGAGAGCCGCCCGGCAATGTCATCCATGGTCGATTTCTGGTATCCGAAGTCGGCAAACACCGACAGGGCAGTTTCATAAATGGTTTCCTGTGATTCTCTGGCGCGCATGAAATCCCCTTAAAATGAATAAATAAACAAAATGGTTATTTGTTTATTTATGATGTCGTCCAGATGGTGTCAAGAAAAAATGGAAGGGCTCTGGTTTATGGGATCTCATTAATGTGACCGGACTGCACTGTCGTATTGGATTTTTTAAAACAAGACTTAGCTTATTTCATCAGCAAACCTGTTCAGGCTTTGGGGTAACCGTAAGATTTGGATTAGAAAATGCCGGATGTGCCGATTTTTATAGGATTTTGTATGGACAAACACACAGGCAATAAAAGATTCTATTTGGTTCTATAGCGAATCGCAGAAATACGTTCCGATATGCGGGTCTGATTTTCAAGCACTCAAATTTTAAAGGCCGCTGAGTGACAATCGATTTGCCTTTTGGCGATTCTTTTCTTATATGATTTTTTAGGAACATATTTTTGAGAATCACTATAATCACTTGACCGTTTTAACATGCTTTTATCAAACAGCCTTCCTCATATCGTTTGGACGCATACATGGCTATATCTGACATTTTTATAAGTTTTTCATGATTCCCACTGTCATCCGGTTGTGAGAGGATCCCAGAAAGAAGTGGCGTTATTATTCCTCTGTTGAATTTAAGATTTGCCTAATTTCACCTGCAATTACCGGGAATGACATTGGTTTATTGATGAGTGCTTTAATACCGATATCTTTAATTTTTTCTTTAATGATTCGATCAGAGTATCCAGTGCAAAGGATGATAGGTAATTCAGGATAGTCTTCCAATACTTTTCGTGCCAGCGTTGCACCATCCATTCTGGGCATGGTCATATCCGTTATGATTAGGTCAAAATTTCCAGGATTGGACTGTATCTTTTCCAATGCCTTTTCACTGTCGTTCTCCATTGTTACTTGATAGCCAATTCTTTCCAGCATTTTTTTTCCGATTTTAAGAATATTGGGCTCATCGTCTATTAAAAGTATTTTTTCATTCCCACCTTCAATTGAATCTGATTCCGTAACGGTTTTTTTCTTTTTTTCCATTTCCGTAACAGGAAAATGAATCGTAAATTCCGTTCCCTCTCCGGGAGATGATGTGACAGCTATATCACCCCCATATGATTTCACTATTCCTTGAACAACCGAAAGACCTAAACCGGTCCCTTCTCCCAAATCTTTGGTTGTAAAATAAGGATCGAAAATATTTTCGATAATTTCTTCAGATATGCCATAGCCTGTATCTTTCACAACTAACTTTAAAAATTTTTTCTCTTCCATTTTGGTGGTATCCAACCCGTAAACATGATTTGCCTTTTTCACAGACAGATTTACCTTAAGAATCCCACCTTTGTCTTCCATGGCATGGCAGGCATTAGTACATAGATTCATTATTATTTGGTGAATCTGGGTTGAATCTGCCAAAACCAGTTCTCTTATATTCTCTATTCTGCTTTTTATCTCAATTGTTGTCGGTATGCTCGAGCGCAACAATTTCAGAGCTTCCTTTATAATAATATCAATACGTATAGGTTCAAATTCAGTCTCTTTCATTCGGCAAAATGTCAGTATCTGAGTGACAAGGTCGCGCGCACGATGTGACGCTTGCTCAATCTGCGTCGCATCATCATATATCTCACTTCCTTCAGGTTGTTCCATTTTAATTAAATCTGAATACCCCAGAATGGCGGATAAAATATTATTGAAATCATGCGCTATACCTCCGGCAAGCGTACCAATTGATTCCATTTTCTGGGCTTGACGCAATTGGTTCTCCAATTGGATTTCTTTGGTAATATCACGCTTTACTGCTACGAAATTTATAATTTTTTCGGACTTATCAAATACCGGAGAAATACTGGCTTCTTCAGTAAAAAGTGTTTTATCCTTTTTTTTGTTTACAAGCCGGCCTGTCCAGTGATTTCCACTCAATAGCGTTTTCCACATCTGACGGTAAAAATCTTCATCTTGCTTGTCACTTTTAAGTATGCGTGGATTTTGACCAACAGCTTCTTGTATAGGATATCCTGTAACACGTTCAAAGGTTGGGTTAACATACTGGATGGTTCCGTTTATATCTGTGATAACTATCGACTCTGCAGACTGCTCAACAGCAGATATCAGCCTCATTAGTTCCTCTTCAGCCCTTTTTCTTAAAACAATATCCCAGGCCATGTCAGCAAGCTCTGAAACGATCTGAACATCCTTTTCAACGTAATCGCGCTTTTTATTCCCGATGCCGAGGATAGCAACGATTTTATGCTCTCGAAGAACTGGAACAACCATCTCACGGACCACTTTTGCATGACCCTGTGGCATCCCTTTCTTGTGGGCCAGACTTTCATAGTCATTGTGTATAATTGTTCGTCTCTCTCTGAGTGCATCGACCCATACCCCAGCCTGTTCAACCGAATAGTGTTGTTTGTTTGCTTCAGTGTCAATCAGCGTCGAAAAATGACCCCCTGTCAGCGCCCAATTTTGACCCCT
>CAZLTD010000135.1:0-14944 GCA_964562385.1 uncultured Desulfobacula sp. | reverse complement strand
CGCCCATAAAAATCTGTTTGAAAAAGGAGCGCCCTTTAGGCTCTGTGTCCATAAAAACAATGAAGATGTTTTAATGGATATTGTCACCCTGGATAAATCCAATAAAATCAAGCAGATGTTCACCCGGATCATCACCCATGACGACATGAAAACAGTGGTAAAAAGAATTCACAACAAAATGGGATTTATTCTCGATTACTCTGTTTAAAACAGGAGTTGATCCATGATTGCCATCAACACATTCAGACATGCGGTGCCACCTGCTGTCCAGCCCCTGCCAATTCTGGCCGATGCCCTGCCTGATACAGGGACAGCGGATATCAACCCGGCACCGGCGGACCGGTTGGATACGGAACTGATCAACCAGCTTCCGGACGGACTGACACAGGAGATAACAGGCGCCTTCAGGCGCATCCGCATTATTGCAAACCAGGCCGCAGAGCCCGGCCTTGCGATAGATATCCGGACAGAACTCCAGTCACAGGCAACCGGAGAAGTATCAACCTTAGACGCACTTTTTGAAAACCTGTCTCAGGATGACTTAAGCCTGTTTGTTGCGCTTTTCCAGAACCAGTTCCCTAACGGCATTCTTGCCCCGGCCACAAACCCAGCACCATCACCTATTTCCCAGTCCCTGAATATCTTTACTCCAGGTCTTGCTGAATCCCTGTTTCAAATTGATATCACATCCCAGGCAGGAACCCTGGCCGCGCTGGATCTTGCCGACACTATTATTGATAGTTTTTCTGACGGAAACTTGAATTCCACACTTCTTGAATCCCTGCTGGATGACCTGACCGATGCAATTTTTACCCGCCCCATTCGGGAAAATTCCGACCCCGATCAAAGCGAAACACCTGAGACGCTGGACCGGGATATTGCCCGTCTTTTGGCAGCACCCCCCACATTTGCGCAACAGGGTTCAAATCCGCCGACCATTATTGAAATCGCTGGATAACCTTCTGTTGTGTCATTATCGACATTTTATTCGCGCCAGTGCTCCGGCTGATCCAGCACCCGGGCACATTTTACGGTCCCCTTAATTTTACCGATCATATCGCCGTTGAGCTGCTGCACCATCCAGGCCGGGGCATTCTCTTCTGGGATCGGATAGGGTGCTGCAAACCCTTTTTCCCCTGCCGGTTCAAATCCGCATTTAGGGTAGTATTCTGGATGTCCCAGCACAAAGACCAGGTCCACATTGGATTGTTTCAACACCTTTAACCCCTCATTGATCAGCTTTTGCCCGATCCCCATATTCTGTTCGCCCGGGAGGATGGCCAGCGGCGCCAGTATCCTTGCAGATACCGGATTTTCAACTGGATGAATGTCCACTTTGGTAAAAAGGATATGGCCGGTTAACCTGTTACCGTCCTCTGCTACCAGCGACAGCAAAGGGAAGGCTGTGCTGTCCTTGAAAAGCCCTGTTACCAGTTTTGCAATTTCAGCGCCTTGGTCACCAAATGCCGTCATATGGATCTTTTTAATGTCCGCTTCATCCGAAGTCCGTGATTGTCTTATCTTAAGCACTTGTTTCTTCCTTTAAATTTCTTCTTAAAGTGAAATCACCCAGGGGGGTCTACACTGCCGCCGGGGATGGATCAGGATAGGTTATCTGTTCAGACTTTTTTTGATGAGCTGTTCCAATGTTCTCCTGGACTTGGAATGTTTCCCGGACTCTTTTCCCTTGGTGATATTTCTCACCAATTGTCTCAGTCTCTGACGCTCCAGTCCCGGACAGATACTTAGAAACTCTTCCATCACATCCGAATCTCCGGTTGACAGCCGGTCAATCCACTGCCGGGTCTCTTTTGCGATTGTTGATCCAATGGAGAAATCCGTTTCAGCCTGGAGCAATGCATGGCGGATCGGTTCAGGGTCCACACCCCTCATCAGAACACCGATATACTGCCTATGCCGTCTGCCGGCAATATTCGATGTAATGGACTGACCGTCTATCAGGGCGCTTTTCAAATCTTCGGGAAGGTTCATACGCCTTATTTGCACTGCGGGCAGATTACTGAGTTGCTCCCCCAGCTTCTGGAGTTCTTCAACCTCTTTTTTTTTCTCTGTTTTGCTCTTTTGCTGAATATCGTTTTCCATGGTTCCCGCCAAAAATAAAAGCCTGAAACATCAGGCTGTGTAAAATAATAGAGTGATTCTAAAAAAAGAATCACCAAAAGGCAAATCGATTGTCACTCAACCGGTTTTAAAATTTGAGTGATAGAAAACCATATCCGTATATCGGAACCTGTTTCTGCGATTTGCTATAGAGCATAGGACAGGATATCCTTTTTTGTCAAGAAAGTCCGAGACTACCCTGTATTGTTCAAGGTAATCCGTGCCATGACATGGCACGGACGTGCAGACTCATTTTTAATACATTGATTTTCCTATCCCTTTCTTTGTTTAAGGACAACTAAAGATTGACTTTTTTTATAGCACCCCGTATTTTTATATTCGATACACGTGGTCGAATTTCATCCTTTCGCACACATTGTTTAACACACCGAAACACTGACGATTTATCTTAGAAAAAAAGCCGTTGCTGCTCAATTGGATCTCTCTGCGTAAAAGGCAAGACTATTTTAAGGCTGGCCCATCATAATCTTTAAAAACATCAAAGGACACTGGTTATGAGAACATCTGCAAACCAGGAATCAAACAGGCTGGAGCATAACCCTGATTATGCCGCTTGCGCTTCTCTTTTCTCAATTGAGCATGAAAAGACAAAAGAATTTTTAGACACGCTTGAAATTCGAACATTGAAGACGGCGTTCAAAAATAAAGCCAGACAATACCAGTCGGATCCTCATTCAGAGGATGGCAATGATGTAATCCTGAAACGACGCGAACAATTTGCAAAAATTAAGCGGGCCTATGAACACCTGTTCATAAAATTGCAGAAAAAAAAGACTTCTACCTGCACTAAAGACAAGACCATTAAAAAACAAAGACCCAGGATCATCGCAATAGGGGGGGGGCTAAAGACGGGACCGGTAAGAGCATATTTACATCGAGTTTAAGTGTTCACCTGGCCCAAAGGGGGTTTAAAACCATTGCCACCGATCTTGATCCCGGCAATGCCGGCCTTCATCTCTACTTTGACAAACCTTTGCCCCTAAATACTGTCAATGATTATTTGGCAACCAATGAAAGCCGCCTTAAAGACATCATGGAACCCACCACATATGGTCCGTATCTTATCGGCGGAAACAGTTCCCTGCTTGGAGATTGTGATATCAGCTTTACAAAAAAACTAAAACTGTTGAAGGCTATACGCGATATTGAGGCCGATTATATTATTCTTGATCTCGGCGGGCAGACATCCTACAATCTGCTCGATTTTTTCCTGGCGGCGGACACGAAAATTGTAATGGCTGACTGCAATCCGGATTCACTTACCCAGGCTTATTGTTTTATCAAGGCTGCCCTGTACCGGAAACTTGCCCTGCTTCATGGCCCCCAGTCCATGACGCCCGGAAATACCGATCCAATCTTAAAAAAAATATTCTACGAAACTATGATATCACATGATGACCCAATGATCGGAGATATTGAAACATTACTAAAAAGAATTAAAAATGAGCACCCGGGCTCTTTGAAAACCATTCAAAAGGCACTGCTTTCTTTCTCACCCCGCCTGATCATCAACAGATCCTCCAGCGAGAAAGAAGCCAAGGAACCGGCCATGCGAATCCGGCAGGTCTCACGGGAAAAACTGTCGATTCATGTGGAGTATCTGTGTTCCCTGCCCCTTGAAAATAGCATCAAAAAGAACGCACGGGTACCGACAGCCTTTGTATCCCACGACACAAACAATAAACTGGCCCAAAAACTTACGAAAATCACCTCAACGCTTATGGCAGCCGGACACCGGGGAAATTAGGCCGAAATCACTTTCCATCACTGGTTTTTGAAAGTGTCTGCATATAGGTTTCCTGCACAATAAAAGCATCTGTGCTGGCGCGATGCCGTGTCAGGTTAAGATCTTTTACGATCCGATCTTTTGTCCTGTGCCAGATTTCCATCTGTTTTTCCGACAAAACCCTTTCCAGCGGACTTATAAAAAAGGCTTTGGCCATCCCGGCAGCCCAGAAAAGTTTGTTTATCCAGGGTTTATCAACAACCCAGCCGTCGCTGTAGACCACACAACCGTCTAATTTTTCATTAAGCTCAATTGCCACCTGGCGGATGGTTTTACCATGGCGTATCAGGGTGTCTCTTGTGATGTGATGGACTGCCTGGGCGCTTTCATCCCAGTGGGTCCAGTCGTTGGAAGGGACAATCAGGCTGCAATACCTCTTTGTCCGGTTCCATGCCAGGCCGATCTCGATAGGGTATCCGGACTGTCCGAAGCCGGATGCTTCCACGTCAATGATAATCGGTCTCGGTTTCACAGGATCTTCCTTTTTTTGTATCATGGAAAAGCCCTTGCTCATTTTTGCAATCTATCTGAGTTTAACATCCTTTTATCAAAAAAAGAACTGACTTGTCAGCGACTTCTGCCGGGAAGCAATTTTACATACGGACCCCCTATTCCATTATTTTATCCGGATTAATATTGACCATTGTCTGAAAATCTTATACATAATCCCCTGAAATATGTACTTGCTTTTGGTACACGGAACACGGTGAAAATCCGTGACCCCTTTAATAACATTTCTCTTTAAAATCAATTGGTTAACTTTTTCAGCATTAGAGCTTTCACGTGAACTTTCACGGTAAAACCCTCGTGAAAGTCAGAGCATAAAAGAGATAACTATTTGAAATCATTACCAAAGTATGCCCTAATTTTATCCGTGTCGGTTTCGAGACCCTCAACATAGCTGCCATAAGTCTCATAAACCATCTTTTTTGTGCCGTGTCCCATGAGATTTGCAAGGCGATTTGGATCCATACGAAGAGCCAAAGACCAAGCTGCAAATGAGTGCCTCATGGTGTAGGGTTTGACATAAGCAACGCCTGCTCTTTTCAGAGCAATTGACCAGGGACCTTCAGAAAAATGGTTGGGGCGGATTATACTCCCTTTTGTATTTCGGAAAAAGAATTCAGAGTCCGAAAGATACGCTGCCTGATCCAGGCATTTTTTCATTTCCTTGGTCAAAGGTAACCGCCGTTTCCTGTATTTGCTCTTGAGTTGATCTTTTTCCCGGTTTCGTACTATGGCGTATTCGATATGGAGATATCCGTCCCGAATTGCCGACTTCTTCAAGCCCGAGATTTCTGATTGGCTCATCCCTGTTCTGATCATCAAACCGATCATAGGTTTGTAATAAGGGAAGATGGTGTCTTCAATCTTGAACCAGTCATCAATTCTAAGAACTTGTGCCTTTTCTTTTTCGGGCCGTTTCTTCCGGTCTTCCTTTAAGAATTTTTTAAGGAACATCGTCGGATTAGGTCGCTCCCACATATATTCCTCGACAGCGTCTGCCCAGATATCACTAAAAACACCCAAGATCTTATCTCTTCGGGAAACTGACAGCCACTGGCCTTTACGTTTCCCCTTTTTATGTTTGAGCTTTTTGATGAATTCCTTGAGAGTGATCGCAGTGATGTCATCAAAAGATAGGTGTTTAAAAAAGGGCTTGAGCCAATAGTTGATGATACCTTTATAATCTTCGGCGTTAGTTAGTGAATAGTTGTCAAAACTCCTGTCCATCCAATCCTCTGTGTAAGCGACAAACATCAGTTTACTTGGATCGTCTCTAAACACCTTACCTTCCAACATGGCATGGAACATCTTCTTTTTCTTAGAGGCGGTGGGAAAAGCATCCGCAAAACAGAAGGTACCTTCGTCAATCTTTTTCCTCTGTTTCTTAATCCAACCGATTAAGATCTGCTCATTTTCAGGTGTATCGTCCATACGGGAAGATATCTGCTCTCTTACTCCATTTGGGTACAATTCCAGGTATAGTTTGTTAGAGCCAGGCTTCCGGATGACGCCTGTGCTTTCTATAGGTTTTTGTTTCGGCTTCTTTTTTTCAGGTTGCTTAAACTGTAAGACACTTGCTACCATACACTCCTCCGATGACCTCCTTCCACTTTGGCTAAAGTAACTTGATCATAGCCAAAGTGGGGGGAAGTTTCAATAGTCCAGATTGATCCCAATACTGGGTCGTTTTCTGGGTACTCTCTTTACTGCAAGTTTCTTCTTTTCAGGACCGACCTTCATGATATTCGGATCACACAGGTCCAGGACCACTTCTTTGGTCCAGATATACCGGATCACATGACCCTTCTGGATATAATGTTTTCCAGGTTTAAGGTGTCCCTTCTTTTTCCAATCAAGGACAGTGGACCTGCCGATCTTCATCCTTGCCATGAATTCTTCCATGGTCAGGACTTCAAAGGGTTCTTCTTTTGTTTCTGTCATATGTGCCTCCTTATTTGTTTCCCAAAACAGCCGGACGGCTCTGAGATGACCAAAAATTTGAATTAAAATCAAAAATGGTGTCAGGTATAAATCGAACTTTTAAAGGCGCGATTGCCTATTTTATGGGGATTTTGGAAAATTGAAGACCCTAAAAAATAAATTTTCAGGTACTGTGATTTATTTATGCTGCTGGGCGTTTTACGAACATATTCTTCAAAAACATACGTGCGGTGTTGGTACGGAACATAGGCCGATCCCGCTTGTTTGCATCTAAATAAGACCTCAGCTGAAAATTCAGCGCAGGTAAACCTTACGCTGCCAGAGTATCTTGAATTGTCCTGATGGATTATTCGTAAGTGCCAGGGGACAACAAGGAATTCATCTACCTGCTGCCATTAAACGATTACTGGAAGAACAATCGTTCATCCTTTAGAACTCTTGGAAAAGAGCTGAAAAACAGACACATTGTGGTGGTTTTAACTCCTTGAAAATTATTTAAAACGGACAAATATAACATCTTAAATATCCGTTTTATCCGATTCGTTTTTTTTTGGGGGGGGATAGTTCTAAAAAGTTATTATATTTCTTCATATGTTTCAGTGATATTGAATAGGTTTTTTAACCTGTTGCCCCTTTTGATTGCCGAAATAAAGAATACCGGCAGATTTATGTTGAAATTTATTGGTCCTATTCGATATAGAATAGTATTAACCTAATTGACTTGAAGATGACATTTATGTAAAAAATTTCTAAGCAAATTAAAGTTTTAAAGGGAACTCGGTTATGGCACGAAAGATCACATTGATTTGGATAATCTTCTTGACAGCCATTGTTTGGTCAAGCCAAGGACTGGCCGCCACCAGAACTGCCCTTGTCATAGGCAATGCTGATTATAAATCTGCTCCACTGGCCAATCCGAAAAATGATGCCATGGATATGTCACAGGCATTGGAGAACCTTGGGTTTGAGGTAATCCTGAAAATTAATGCTGATAAGAAAGAGATGAAAAAAGCCTTACGAGATTTTAAAATGAAATTGGGGCGATCCGAAATCGGGATTTTTTACTATGCCGGACACGGTATGCAGATCGGCGGAACAAACTACCTAATTCCGGTTAAAACTAATATCCGGGAGGAGTGGGAAGTGGAATCGGAAGCGATTGGTGCAAACCGGTTCCTGGCTGCCATGAAAGCTGCAGGCACCCCACTGAACATTGTGATCCTGGATGCATGCCGGGACAATCCCTTTAAACGAAGCTTCAGGTCATCTGAAAAAGGGCTTGCCCAGATGAGCGCTCCTGCTGGAACGATTATTTCTTATGCCACTGCTGCAGGATCTGTAGCAGAGGACGGAAGAGGCAGAAACGGTACCTATACAGAAGCATTGTTAAAAAATATCAAAAGACCGGGACTCAATGTTCGGGATATGTTCAACGATGCCGGTCTCCAGGTAATGGAAAAAACACAGAACGTCCAGATACCTTGGGTGTCCACCACACCAATCCCTGATTATTTCCTGGCTGGGGGAACGGCTCCAGTAAAGACCCTGGCTCCCAGTAACGGCAGTCTTGCCGTCAACACCACGCCGCCGGGTGCGGATATTTATGTCAACAACCTGCACAAGGGATTATCACCCGTCACCCTGAACGGAGTAACGCCCGGAAAATATACGGTACGAGCCGTCAAGACCGGTTATACACCCAAGGAAAAAACGATTCGGGTCAATGGGGGCAGAAAAGCCATGGTCACTTTTAATATGGATGAAAAAATTACCCGGGCCAGACTTTATATCACCACAGCCCCCCGGGGAGCTAACATCCGAATATTGAACATCTCCCAGGCCTACCATGACGGAATCGCCCTTGCTCCTGGCAGATATCATATCGAAGTCTCCCAATCCGGATATAAAAAGAAAAAACAGTGGATTAATATATCAGGCACCCAGGGTGTGGACTTGCATGTGTCACTTGAAAAAAACACGGCTCAGGCCCCATCCGGGAAAAAAGCCGGTGAGACCTGGACAGAGCCTACCACCGGCATGGAATTTGTCTGGGTTGAAGGTGGGTGCTATCAGATGGGTGATACCTTTGGGGATGGATACAATAACGAGAAACCAGTTCACAGGGTCTGCGTGGATGGTTTCTGGATGGCAAAATACGAGGTGACCCAGGGTCAGTGGAAGGCCATCATGAGCAGCAACCCCAGCTATTTCAAAAACGGAGACAACTATCCGGTTGAGAAAGTATCCTGGGACGATTGCCAAATATTTATCAACAAGTTGAACAATCGTTCCGGCAAAAGATTCCGTTTGCCTTATGAGGCGGAATGGGAGTATGCAGCACGAAGCGGTGGGGAAAAAGTCAGGTTTGGAACGGGTAAGGATACCATAGGGCCGAACGAGGCTAATTTTAATGCAAGTGTAAAATATAAAAAATCATATTTCCGCTCCGGCCAATACCGTAAAAAGACGGTCCCGGTGGACAGTTTTTCACCTAACAGTCTGGGGTTGTATAATATGAGCGGCAATGTCTGGGAGTGGTGTCAAGACTGGTATGGAAAGAACTATTACAAAAACAGTCCGCTAAACAATCCACAGGGGCCATCATCGGGCTCGTACCGGGTTGGACGCGGCGGGTCGTGGAACAGCGGCCCGCTGTACGTCCGGGCTGCGGATCGTGGCAGGGACAACCCTGACGACCGCTACTACAACCTTGGTTTTCGGCTTCGGCTCTTGCTGCCCTCAGGTCAATAAACAGGTCAGGCAAGTGGGGATATGCCGGCAGTGCCGGGCGGCAGGCTCCCGGAGGGACTCCGGGGAGACAGCTGTTTGGCCTGACGGGATATCGGTTCTATCAAGTACAATGGGGTCCAAGGGCGCAGCCCTTGGTTGAAAAATTTTAAAAATGCAATTTAAGTATTTTATCATTCCTGCCGGTTCTCCTGAAGAAGCGACGGAGGACTTGAATCGGTTTTTACGGTCACACCGAATACTATCGGTTCAACATGAATTTGTTGCGGATACGACCAGTCCCCGGTGGTGTGTGGCTGTTGAGTACCTGGATAATCAGGGGGCAGCCCAAAACAAGCGGGGCCGGAAGTCAAAACGTATCGATTATAAACAAGTGCTGTCCCAGGAAGATTTTGCCCTGTTTGCTAAATTGAGAGACTGGCGAAAGGTCACAGCAGAGCAGGAAGGTGTGCCGGTCTACACTATTTTTACGAATGAGCAGCTTGCTAAAATGGCCACCGATCGCATTACCACAAAGTCGATTCTATCAGATCTGGATGGCGTGGGCGAGGGTCGGGTGGGCAAGTATGGCAATTCGATTGTCAATATCATTAAAGAAGAAAGCATAGGGCCAAACGGGCAAGCAGAATGAAGCGGGCGGGCAATCTTTATAAAGACATCGCTGACATGGAAAACCTGCGCCTCGCCTTCTGGAAAGCCGCCAAAGGCAAGAGAGGGCGACAAGAGGTCGTGGCTTTCAGTCGAGACCTGGAAACTAATCTTGGGCAAATCCGCAGGCAGCTTCTGGCCCATGAGCCGGATATTGGACATTACCGCTTTTTTGAAGTGTATGATCCCAAGCACAGGGAAATTTGTGCAGCTTCCTTTCCTGAGCGCGTTCTTCATCATGCGGTCATGAATCTGTGTGAACCGGTACTGGATCGTTGTGCCATTTTTGATTCATATGCCTGCAGAAAAAACAAAGGCAATCGAAAAGCCATCGCAAAGGCTAAAAACTTTGCAGGTAAGAACGCATATTACCTTCAGCTTGATATTCACAAATATTTCGATTCAATTGATCATGAAATCCTTTTGTCTCTTTTGGGAAAACGTTTCAAAGACTCTGAACTGATGGATTTATTCGATATGATTTTATCCACATTTCATAAAACGTTAGGCAAGGGATTGCCCATTGGCAACCTTGTTTCTCAGCACCTTGCTAATTTTTATTTGAGTCCTCTGGATCGTTGGGTAAAAGAGGAATTAAGGGTTCGTCATTATCTGCGATACATGGATGATTTTCTTCTGTTTTCAAGTAGCCGGATCCAATTAAAACAAAATCTTTCCTGTATCCGGAAATGGCTGCGGGAGCATCTTCAACTTGAATTGAAAAATGATATCAAACTCAATCGAACAAGACTTGGGTTCACCTTTCTTGGGTTCCGGATTTTTCCAGGGTTAATCCGGCTTTCCAATCGGAGCAAAAGACGATTTTCCCGTAAATTGAGACGATATGAAGAGAACTATCAATCAGGTGTGTGGACACAGAAGAGGTTGATCCGTCATGTTGAACCCCTGGTGGATTTTACTCGGATCGCAGATGCAAAAGGATTTAGAAGGAAAATTATAGGATTTAAGGGATCTGCCCAAGGGCTCGAACCGGGTTAAACGCGGCGGGTCGTGGAACAACAACCCGAAGATCGTCCGGGCTGCGGATCGTAACAGGAACAACCCTGACAACCGCAACAACAACCTTGGTTTTCGGCTCTTGCTGCCCTCAATTCACCGCGCGGCATGGATCTGCTGTGTGTTGACCAGGGCAGATTCCTGTCCGGATACGAGAGAAGGACATTTTCCGGCAAACATGTGCAGTACCTCTGCCGGTATTGGTAGGTGAGGAGCCGGAGACGCAGGGCCGAAGATTCCGGCAGAGGACTTTACCATCTGACGACATCAGTCGTTGACTGGTTAATGCTTAAAGAATGATCGAAAATTCTTAATATGACCATTAAAATTAAGGTTGGCAATTATGGTATCCATGATCGCCGTACTTATTTCAGGAAAAGAAAGAACTGGAATAAGCAGTGTTCTGTCTCGACAACTACTTAAAAACAATGTTATTGCCCTGCTACCGGGATTGGCAGCAGGGCAATGCGGTTTTATGGTTTTACAAGGGAAAGGATCTGACCGCCTGCCTTTTCGAACTTGTAGATGTCTGAAGTAGCAAGCCCATCAGTTTTGGCTGCTGCCGTAAAAGCGTTTATTATGCTGAAAAGAGTATTGCCAGGCTCGTGCCAGAAGGATGTCTTTACAATATCAGCTTCATTTTGAGAAAGGCCAAATCTCCTGCTGAAACTATCAATTGAACTTACAGGATCATCTACAGGGGATTCACAAGACAGCTTAAATTCTAACTGATTTCTGGCAGCGCCATCCACTACCATGCCAAGTGCTTCCGGGAAATTGTCGAGCCCTTTTGAACTGATATGCTTGAACCTGGATCTGGCTGCAGTTGTTTTGGCAATTAATCCGTTTGTGCATACAAGCCTGTAAAAGAAAGCCTCAATGCTGAATGCCAGGAGTCCTACTTCTGAATTGGAAAAGGCAAGTCCTGGCAGAATCTTATCCAGCGCATGATGACCGGAATCCACAGCAAAGGCATTATCGTATTCAGGAATTTTGATTATGAACATGTTGTCATCCAACGAATACTGAACCTGCGTGTCTGGCTCAAAACCATTTTCAATCAACTGGGATAGGATTTCCATGTTATCCAGAGGTTGATAGCGTTCGGTGAATACCGCTCTGAGAGTGCCACTGTCAAATCTGCAAAAGAATGTATCCCGATGTTTCCTCTCCTGCTCAATCCAAAAATTCAGGTTCTGTGCCTGCAAATCTTCCGGACAGCGGGAAAGATATGAATATGGCACCCGCAGTCTATTTGAAAGCAGTCTCTGGGCAGTAGGAGCCACATCTACCTGCTTGCCTGAGATCCACATTTGCTGAAGGCTGTCAAAATGCATGTCCTGAACGGGCAGAACTTCATCATAATGGTTGATAGAATCTTCATGCACATGGTTAACAGCGGTTTCTAATGATGTTGTTTTAATCATTTTGATTCTCCTTTAAATTGAAAAGGCTCTCGAAGGAAAAACCCTCAGAAAGCCTTTGATTGATATAAACTGTTTTATAATTTTAATTTATTGCATTACCATTTCCTGCAAGCACCCTTGTATCCGCAGTCTGTGCAAAGCCAGCTGGTCTGTGGGATGAATACTCCAGCATCAATTGAATCCAACACTCCAATGGCAATTCTCGCAAATCGTTTTCTGTCATCTGAAGTGCGTATGGTGCTGATATGCTCAAGTTGTGGTTTTTTCAGTTTTCTCAGGACATCAAACCTGCAGGTGACCGGTGCAGTTGGAAACACATATTTATTGGCTGCCAGAAGATACGCATAGGCAGTCATCTGATTATTCTCATCAGCTGTTGTCTGGTTCATTGACCTGGCTGCAGTTTTGTTATCTACAACACTCACATTACCCAGTTTATCTTTGAAAATGACATCAATGATACCGGCAAGCTTGTAGTCGGTGGGCTGTCCATTTTCCTGGTACAGGGTTGCAGTAAGAGGCACTTCAACATCCAGCACGGTAAAGTCAGAGCTGATCCTGTCCTCATGGAATGTCCTGAGCATGGCTTCTCCCATGTCAAGTGCTGTCTCATTATCAGGCAGGTCCTTTTTGTAAATAACAGGCACGGTCTGCTGTTCCAGGTTCAATTCCAAATGAACACGAAACTGTTCAATTAATTCTTCCGGCTTAACCCTGCGGTTGTTTTTTACTCCCCGGTAATAGGTCTCAATGGCAGCATGAATGGCTGAACCAAACATGGGAGCAATACTGACCCTTTCATAGGGCTTGTTTTCCAGATATTGGAAACGGTACTTCAATGAACAGTTCATGTAGGTAAATATCTGGGAATGGCTAATATACAGATCTTCGCTGAATGCCTGGGCACTTTGAAGTTTAGACATAACGGTCTCCTTTCGAGGTCAGACTGTATAATTACAATCTGACACTCTGATTATTTTGTTTTATTTAAGATGCGAGAAGATGCTCAATGACAGCAGAAGCGTCATTTTTAGAAAGATATTGCGCTGCGGTGCCGAACATCTCTATGCAACGCTCGTCCAGGTCTGATTTGTTACTGCCCGTCTTGTCGTTAAGCTGCATGATGTAACGATATTGCTTGGATGATAGTCTGTTACCGTTGCCGCCATGCTCATTAAAGCCAACCTCATCATTGCCGTTTGGTCTTCCATGGCTTTGACCATTGCTACTTGAATTGCTGTTATGGTTTTCAGCGGCAGGCGTATTTCCATTGTATAAATGGAGACCAACACCCAGCATTGTAGAACATTTCTTTAAAGCATCTGTTGCGGCTGCCTTGTAATCATCTGCCAGGGACACCATCTCTCCGTTCTGACGGTTTCTGGTGATCCTGCTGGAGCCGAACTGACATTTAACTATCCCTGCTGCTTCCAGTTGTCCCATTGCCAGCACTTCATCAGTTTCTTTGATAATGTCATATTTCTGAACAGTGAAAGACCAGAATGAATCAAACGCATCATTAAGCCTTTGAATCACCGCATGACCTTCTACATAAGCAAGCATTTTTCCGAAGTTGCCTTCTCTTTGCTTGATTTGTTCTTGGGTGAATGGTTTTTCCAAAACGCTTCGATTGATAAGGTTTCTCATTTTTTCTGTTTTAGTTGAATTAACTTTGCTGCCAGCCTGTGAAAACTGTTTAATGGTTTGGGTTTTTGATAATTGTTGCATAAGCCCTCCTTTGTTAATGTTACGTGGATGAATGAAATATTTCTGAATTGTCCTGATAAAGGGTTGATAGGTTCGGGAGATATTTTCCATGATGGAGTCCGAAGGACATTGAAAGACGGATTGAGAATGCTGGTCAGTATCGGTCCCAGGAGGGGTTAAAACATGGTGTATTGCAGAGAGTCCCCGTAGAGCCAAAATATCTCTATATCGAGCTAAAAAGGGGCTTGATTTGGACATAAGAACTTTCTTCTTAAAATTAACTATCTGGGTGTGGTGTGTTTGGTGTGGAAAAACCAAAAGAGATAAGCCCACCCCGTAGGGTGGACCAATCGAGGGCCATCATTAAACAGTTGCCTGTTTGTTTACCAGATCCAGGAGTGCAGGTGACATCTTTACGTCTGAGTCCTGGTATTTGTCTAAGTAATCTTTCCTGCGTCTGGTGAAGTCATCGAGCTTGGACATCCTGGTAGAATCGTGCATGTTCTCTGCCAGGTCATCAAGGGATGCTGTGGCGTGGACTGCAGATGATCCGATATTGTCAATGATCTGCTCTGCCCGCTGTGCTGCTACGGTAGAGGTATTGAAGATTGCCATTGCTGCCCTACCTGCTGATCCGAGTACATTAAATTTAAGCATGTTTGTTCTCCTTATAAGGGGTTAAAGATATCGAGAGAGGCGCTACCTCCCCATAATGGATGCCGAAGGCAAAAGGACGCCTGCATTTTAGGTCCGAATTTTTTGGACCCCGGGGGGGGCATTTCCTGGTAGAGGAGCCAGACAATTAGAACTGCCCTGACACTTCGATGAAAAATTTCCACAAAACCTGAACTGGTCCAAATCTGTCACTTCCTAAATTGGGGCTATATAATATTTAATGGGGAGTAACAAGAAGAGTATATTTAAGATAAAGCCTTTATTAAAAGGTATTTTAAGATTTTTTCTTGTGGTTGTTGATCAGCGTGCAATAATGACCCCTACATAATAAAATCAGCGTCGAATA
>CAZLTD010000134.1:0-15030 GCA_964562385.1 uncultured Desulfobacula sp. | reverse complement strand
CTGTGAGAGGGATGAGGCCGGATTAATTAACCGACCTCACCCTACTCGATATGCTTTGAATCTGGGTTAATCGTTTTTTGTTTTAACATCGTGCAGCAGTGGAATGATCGCCTTTCTTTCTTGACAAATGGTCAAACAAAAAATAGATATATTTGAACGTTTTAATCATATATATATAACCATGGTTGATAAACAAAAACAAAATGACATATTAAAGGCTGCCAGCCATTGTTTCGCCCTGTATGGATTTTCTAAAACCACCATGGATGACATTGGCGGCATTGTCGGGCTGAACAAGGCCTCGCTCTATTACTACTATAAGAGCAAAGAGGCCATTTTCTGCGAGATCATTTCCCAGGAAACCGAAAAATTTTTAAGCAGCCTGAAAGAGAAAATCGAAAGTATAAGTTCATGGGATGAACAGATCCAGGCATATATCCTGGAAAGGGAACGGCACTTCCAGGACATGGTCAATCTCCATAAACTGAGTGTCAAAACATCCAAACAACTCCATTTTCAGCCGCTGTTCAGGGATCTTTTAAAACATCTTTTCGCCCGGGAAACCCAATTGCTTAAGGATATTTTGGACAGGGCCCTGGATAAAAAGCAGATTATTGACATTGACACGTCTCGGACCGCCAACACCATCCTGGCCATGACCAGCGGGATTCAAAAACAGATGTGGCTGCTGGAGCCTGATGAGGATCATATCCTGACGAAAGTCGATTTTGAAAAAACTGAAAAAGAGGTCCGGTTCGCCTTGTCGTTGATTCTGCGGGGGCTTGCAGCCTAACAGTGATCTGCGGGCGGCCTGTAACGCAACAGATGAAGTAAAATCCTTTCGCCCGAAGGGTGACATTTTGTATCCACCGTCTTTGTTTGTTTAGCAATAATAACCACCTATAATGATGAAATAACTTAACAACATTACTCATATTCTCATGAAATATTGGGGTTAACCATGAAGGGGGAGTGTTAAGATGAAAAGACTATTGTATCAAATGATGCTGGTATTGTGCCTGGGATGCGCCATGTTTTTTTCAGGCTGTGCACAGACAGGGGTGTCAAAATCCGGATCTGTTCTTGTCTCTCTTGAGGGGGCCAATGAATATGAGGTCGTCGAAATCTTTGGGAAAATTATCCATGCCACCCATGGTGTTGTGGACGCCAAAAATTTGAGCCAGGAAATAGTTCCCAATAACCCGCAGGAATGCAAGGCACTGTGGCAGGTTGAGATTTCTTCAAAAACCGATATCTTCCGCCTTCAGACCAATATCATGAAACGGGCGGATGATGTTATTAATGCCCAAGGGCAGGCTAAAATTAATGGTGTACCTTTCAGATATTCGCCTTCTGACGTCTACCTGCTCATGGGACTTGTTCCTGCGTCAACAACCTCACAGAGCATCCGCTTTATCATTGATCGTGATAGAGCGAGAGAAAGGCAGCTTTCAAACGGGTAGTCAACACCGTTCTTTTTGCCATTGGGGTTATATTGTCAACAGCTTCTCATCGTTTGCTAAAATATCGGTCAAAGGTGTGCCCCAGTATTTAACCTCAATTTTAAGATCTTCCAGGGTTTTTGTGACCCCTAATTCATCTGCACAGGCCTTGCATGCTGTTATGTGAACACCGGCGTCCAATGCTTCCTGGATTTTTTTCTGCATATTGGTATCTTCGCTGACAAGCTTGGCCGGCGCCCCCCAGATGATTAGGGTTACCTTTTCCCACCACCCGTGAATAAGAGAATTGATGGTATACATAAACACCATTTTTTCCGCGGTAATCGGATCGGCATTGGTCCACAGCACGTAAAGATCTTTTTTTTTCATTGTCTGTATCCTCTGTTTATGATTAACGCTCAACTAATAATGTACCGGGTTTTGTAAAATCGCATAATCCGGTGGTGGCGGTGATTTTGAGCACCCTTGTTTTTAACGCTGCCATGTGATTTTATCCCCTTGATATTTTGAAGATTACCGTGCTCGAAATTTGGGGAACGCCTCTGTCTTTCGTACACCTTTATGGATGCGGGCGCAATAGGGGACAACCCCTGATTTCCAAAAAAACAGCGTTCCCCTTGTAAAAAACAGCCGATTTGCTTAAAACAGCAATTTAAACATGAATCAGGATGGATTGGTGCCGAAAAACAAACATAAAAGATACAAGCGGGTCAAACAACTGCCCAATGTTATATTCTCCGACCTGGGCAAAGCCCCCGGGCCGTGTCCATATTCCTGGGACGACGGGAAATATCAGGGGATGAAAAAGGTTCTTGAACTTGGCTGCGGAAAAGGGGAGCACACTCTTGCATTTGCCGCTGCCGATCCGGGCAGGCTCTGCATCGGGATCGACTCAAAAAGCCACAGGATATGTGTGGGGGCTGAAACCGCACTGGACAGGGGGCTTGAAAATGTCCTGTTCCTTCATGCAAAGATTGAATATCTTGAAGCGTTTTTCAAGGAACAGAGCATAGATGAAATATGGCTGACCTTTCCGGATCCCCATTTGAAGAACAGGACTGCCAAACATCGGTTGACAGGGGAACGGTTTTTAAATTCATACGCAAAACTGCTGAACCCCGGCGGCACGGTTTTCTTGAAGACCGACAGCAATTCTTTGTACACCTATACCCGGGAATCTGTTGAGAGGTGGGGAGGGTGCGTGACAGCGGTCTCGGATGATATTTTCAGGGAAGACCAGGGATATCCGGCGGCACGGGATGTGGCGTCGGCATTCCAGGAAAAAGCCCTGATACAGGGTGGAACCATAAAATTTGTGGCATTTAAGCTCGGATAGCGTTTTTTATTTTCTGTGGTTTTTTCACCCGAATATACCCGGCGATATCAGCACGAAACAGCGCCGGCATCCATGGGAATAGTTATTTTAACGGTTTGATCTGGGTCATAATTTTGTAACACCCGGTAGCCATGACCTGTCAATCCAGCGACATTAAGCTTTCGTATTTTTGGATAATTCGGTCATATTTATTATTGTCTTGAATTGTTTTTAAACCATAGTTAAATGCATCTCTTGCGGCTTTTTCTCTAAATGCAAATCGGTAGCGGGTCGGTGGGAATAGAATATGAAATTTTACAGGCAATTTTGCCTTGTCCCCTATTATTTTGTTTTGCAGTGCTTTTTTTCGATAGTAGTTAAATATTTTTTTTTCCATGACAATGACATCGGCACTCCGGTCTAAAAATAACCTCATGACCTGTTGGTCTTGCTCCGCGACTTCTTCATATTTTTTATGATCAATGGTAATACGGGCGAATTCTTCCCCCAGAATAGTGGGGGCCCGTTGAAAGGCGATAACATATTTCTCTTTTAAAAAAGACAGATCCTTGAAGTCAGGGTAGCCTTTTTTTGCCAGACTTATTGCACAGTTCTGGAAGGTGATGACCTCATCTGAATAAAAAACATGGTCAAGCATTCCCTTTTTAATGTTTATTACACCATCTATTTTTCCTGTTTCAAGTTGTGTAAATGTCCGGGCAAGAGGCAGGTACTTGATCTCTATGTCATAACCCGTAACAGAAAAAGATTCCCGCAGAATTTCAAGCTCAATCCCCTGGCCTGTCTCCTTGATAACATATGGCGGAATTGCAAAACTAACACCAATGGTCAGTTTTCCGGTAGTTACGCCGGGGTTTGCATCCTTCCGGATGCCGTACTTATTCCAGATTTTGTCAAGGATGCCGCTGTTATCCATATCTTCTATCAGTTTGTTTATTTCATTAACATCCAATTTTATATCTTTTCTGACCAGAGCAGTATGTCTGTAAATTTGATCGTATTTTTCCGAGATCAGCAGCCTGGAAACATTTGAAGGGTTTTCTTTCAGATAGTGTGAAAGAAAAGAGGCTGATACCACAGCAATATCCACCTGTCCGGTAATTACTTTATCAATCACCAGTTTGTGATCTGTGTATAACGTCATTTGATGCGTTCGCCATAAATATTCCGGAGAAGCATTAAAGTTCGCAAATCCATAATGATACCCCAGAATACCTGCTTTTGATTTGGATGCCAGGTTGGAGAAATAACTTTGATCCTTTCCAGGAGAGGCTTTTGTGATGTAGACTTCGCCACCCGTTAAAAATATTTTGGAAACATCCACAGAGGCTTGCTTCCAACCCCAGAGAATATTTTCAAAAAAAATGATATCGTAATGCCCCTTTTTAAAAGCATGATATCTTCTTTTGGGTGATGTGAGAAAAAAGTCAAACCGATACTTATTTTGAAACCTGTTTAATTCATTGATCAGGTCAATAGTAACGCCACTGCTGCCATCGGCATCGGTGTACACAAAAGGCGGGAATGCATACCCGCCAACTTTGACAACAACAGGTGCACCTGCATTTGCAATGGTACCTAATGCGACAAAGAAACATATTAAAAAAAATCGTAACATGTTCAGGCTCTTTTTTCAGGGTAAATGGTTTTGATTGTTTAATGGGTCATAATAATAAGTATATCCTTAATGCTCAGGAGAATCAAATTGTTATCTGATTCTCATTTTAAAGGACCCGGTCCGGCGACCTGTTTTTTCACTGGACAATGATATCATACGCCTTGAGTGTAGACGCTTTACGGCCCATGCTGCATTATGTGATTTTTACTGAACTCTGATGGGAGACCTCATGCTTATGGGCCATCTGGTGTGTGATTTTGAATTCTGCCGCCATGATAATGGAGAACATAAACCTTTTCATTATTCTCGTAAATGCTTTCAACACCATGGAAACGGTCAATAGATCCACTTTGCTGGTTTTCATATCGAAGGCCCGCCTTTTCCAGATGCGCCGGGCCCCGGAACGGATATTCAGGAGACACCAGCAGCAGTGCTTCTTTTAAAAAAGAGTATATGCGCCCGGGATCAGAACCACTGGGCAATACTTCCCCAAAATAATTTCCTACCCATATTAATTGGTTGTTGGCGTCATAGATTTTTTCCGACCCGGCAAAGGGGTTGAAACCATGATAGCGATCCAGATACCGGGATCCATCGGACACGATTTCAAACCCCACAGACCCGTCACTGAATTTTTTCTCCAGGCCCTCACCACCACTGGCATAACCGGATAATTTTGCTTTTATAATAAAATCAATCAGTGTCATTCCTGTTCCTTTGTCTATACCGATGTTTCCATATCAAAGCTTATGACCTGTTTATTTGTATCCTGAATATGGTGTCCCAACACGGGGTTTTCGCTCAGGCACTATATATCAAATAATTTTTTCGTTTGAACAGATTTTGTCAACTCCTTTGCCCACGGTAAATCAATTGTTATTTCCAGCGGATCACTGATTTCTATTGAGCAGTATTCAAAATCAACGGTTTGTTTATTTAAATTGGATGACCACGGCGTGTTCAAAATACCATCAATAGAAGGTGTTTTATCTGAGATAGTCATCTTCAATATTTTTGCCCAGGGGATCAGTACGGATGAGGTAAACCTGCATTTGCCGACCAGGTACTCTGAGAGATTAAATTCCAATTGCATTCGGTATTTTGTTGAAACCCTGTATCTCCTTTTAACAATCTCCAGCTACTATTAGCTTTCATCCTGACCCTTTAATTTTAGTTTCCTATTCGGTGCGCTATCTTCAAACACAGCATAATATTTCTTGTTTCACTTCCAGGTTTTATCGAGCAAGAGCCAGCTACTCATGTCTGCGGGCAATAAAGTGCCGCCCCTTGATCTTGTTTTTGGAGAGCGCTTTTTCGGCTTTATCGGCCATGGTGCGTTCAATGGCAACGTAGGAATAATACTCAAAGCAGTTGATCTTGCCCACGCTGCTTCCGGCGATTCCCGCATCCTTGGTCAGAGCCCCCAGGATATCTCCAGGCCGAAGTTTGGTTTTTCGCCCACCGTTGATGGAGAAGGTCACCATGGCAGGTGTGGCGCTCTCTTGGGTTGAGGGCTCAAGCGCATCAATATCAGACACCTCAAAATCGGTGCCCATAAGGGTGTTTATCTCTTCCAGTCTGAATCTCTCTTTGGGTGTCATAAGGGAAAAAGCCATCCCCTCTTTTCCGGCCCGGCCTGTCCGGCCGATGCGGTGGACATACACCTCCGGCTCAAAGGGGAGGTCAAAGTTGATTACAGCACTTAAGCCTGAGATATCAAGGCCTCTGGCGGCCACATCCGTGGCCACCAGAATGGGGGTGCTGCCGTTGGAAAAGCGCACCAATATTTCGGTTCGATCCTTCTGCTCAAGGTCACCGTGAATGGCCAGAGATGAAAATCCTTTTGCCTTAAGGAATTTTGAAAGAGATTTGCACTGCAGCTTGGTGTTGCAGAAAATCAGTGCTGATGCAGGCTTATAGGCGTCTAAAACCTGAGCCGTAACAACGGGCTTCCAATCCCATCCGGACTCGTAAAAGTATTGGCGAATAACGTTTTCTTCGTGCTCAACATCCACCACCACCTGGTGCGCGTTTCTCTGAAAGCGCGTGCTTAAGTCAAGTATCGGCTTTGGAAATGTAGCGGAAAAAAGAAGGGTCTGGCGATCTTTAGGAACATACCCCATGATTGCCTCAATACTGTCGGCAAAGCCAATATCCAGCATTCTGTCCGCCTCATCCAGAACAAGGGTGGTGACATTGTCAAGGTTCATTGTTCCGCGTTTTAAATGCTGTTCAATGCGCCCGGGAGTTCCCACTACAATATGTCCCTGATGCTCCAGAGAAATCTGCTGGGGCAGGAAAGGAACCCCGCCGCAGATGGTGACAATCTTGATATTGTGTTTGAATCTGGCTATGCGCCGCAGCTCACCGGCTACCTGTTCTGCCAGTTCGCGGGTGGGACACATCACCAGGGCCTGCACCCTGAAGCGCTTCACATTCAGATTGTGCAGCAGGCCGATGCCAAAAGCTGCGGTCTTTCCGCTCCCTGTCTTGGCCTGGGCCAGCAGGTCCTCTCCTTTTAGCAGATGGGGCAAGCTGGCCGCCTGGACCGGAGTCATCTCCCGGTATCCCAGGGTCTTTAGATTGTCGATCATTGGTTTGGTTAACGGTAACGCGGTAAAAGCACTCATGAAGACCTTTCTTATTGAATCCAGGCCTTCAAGGCCTTTTGTATTTATTCACACCCAGCGGTGTTTGACCTATAAATATAGCAGGGGAATCATAGATATACAATAAAAGTCAATATTTGCCGGTCAATGCCATTAACTTAAGAACACAGATTTTTTAACCATGGAGACCGGAGTCCGGAAACCGGAGGTGGCCTTGCCTTTTCCAGTCTCCGGTCTTCGGTTTCCAGCCTCCGTGCCAGTTAAGTTTACTTGCTCAGCTATTAAATGCAGAAGCAAAATAATAGATGGGTGGCTTAAGTTAATGACATTGATTTGCCGGTTTATCCGTCTGGATTTGATTCATAGATAGTGCCCATGCATAAATGGGATTTTGGATGGAAGCTATTATCCCTTAGCAGTTAGGATAATAAAATTTAATCATGATTGGGCTTAATTCCCCGCCGCTTGCGGCGATTAAAACCAATCTACCGAATCAAGCTTATAGCGGTAGCCGTTTTGCTTTTTAAACGGCGTAAGCTATAAACCCATACCCCGTTGCCCTTGGCCGAAGGATATTTATGAAATAAATACCAACAAGGCTTGCGGCGGGGTAGTTGATTTTAAAATCAGTTAGCTATAAGCCGAATGCTAACGGCTTCTTTTTTTCTCGTTTTGTTTGAGACTTTAATACCTTCGTGTTTCTATTAATTCATAATGTAGTGTTTCTAAATCCCATCTTTTGAGAACCTCTTGCGCTACATCAGGGACGTAACATTTTTTATAATTTTCACCCTGAAATGCAATAACATTTTGCAATGATTCAAAAGTCATGATGGTGACGAATTCAACTTCGTCTTTTTGCTCAATTCTTAAAATTTCAATTTTTTTGAAGCCAGGAATTTTTTTTGACTCTATACCCGGGATAACCTCTTTTTGAAGGGTGCTCTGATATTTATCTGCATTTTCGTTTGTAGTCCAACCATGCCATACTCTTTTAATAGTCATAAAAGGATCCTTTCAAAATTTAATGTTTAGTTCACTGACCAGTCTATGTGCGGCACCCAAGATCTGATGTGGGCCCGCGGCATTTTGCCGTTTAGGGATTTTGTTTTTATTTCTGATTATTTCAGACCTAACCCTTGTGTCCGGATTTCAGGCAGACGCAGGGGAAATGCACCGCCGCAGGCGGCAGGCATGATTCAGGTATGAAAAATTGAAATATCCGGAACGGTACCGCTTTAAAAGAATTGACAGAAGTTTTAGCTCAGGATCATTGGTCCCGGCTGAAAGCTTCTATCCGGCAAGATAGGTGTCATATCCATATTTTGCAAGAAAACCCAGAATAGCAATAGCAGCGAACACAGCAATCGTTTTTAATTCACTCATGACAGTCTCCAGTATTAAATGAGGTTATCAATTATATGGCACCACAATGTGGCACAGGCAATAGATAAATCTTGTGCCACATTGTGGTGTTTTCGTCAAGCTGTTTTCTTTGAAAGTATCAATTAAGGATCGGCTCCAGAATTACTTGATCTTTTGTTTTCCCTTGCGCAACCCCTTTAGCAGACGATATATACTTTAAAGCTTAGCAGATATGCCGGAGTTTGTTTTAACACCCGTAAAAGGACTGATTCCATGCAGATAACACGCAAAATCGTTTTATCCATTTTTATTGCCGCCGTTTTGCTGCTGTCGGCTGCGGATGGATTTGCCAGGATCGGCAGGGCTCTTAACCCGGGTGCCGGCAAAACCATACGGATGGCACGGGCCACCTGGGATACCGGTTGGTTTCAAGCGGAGATTTTCAAACAGCTTTTTATCGCCCTGGGATACCGGGTCCAGGGGCCGAAAACCTATGAAAATGAGATGTTTTACCGTGACCTGGCCCAGGGGAAAGTGGATCTCTGGGTGAACGGCTGGTTCCCTTTACACAGCACTTACAGCAACGCGGACTGGAATTCTGTGGAAATTGTCGGGTACGAGGTGGAAGGCGGCGCCCTCCAGGGATACCTGGTGGATATGGCCACATCCCAAAGGCTCGGTATCCGCTCTTTGAGCGATTTTTCCAGGCCTGAGGTGGCAGAAGCCTTTGACCGGAACCGGGACGGACGGGCCGACCTGATCGGCTGTACAAAGGGGTGGGCCTGCGAATCTTTGATTGAAGAGCATCTTGACAGGCTGGAACTCCGGGGGCAAATCGACCATATCCGTGGAGATTATGCCATGCAGATGCTCGATGCAGTCTCCAGGTTCAAGAAGGGGGAATCTGTACTCTTTTACACATGGACCCCCAACTGGACCGTGGGCAGCCTGATACCCGGAAAGGATGTGGTGTGGCTGCAGGTCCCGGCGGACCCCAACAGAAAAGAATCATCTGATTCTCACTGCACTGACCACCTGGAAGGATGCTCCCAGACTCCCTGCTGCCTTGGGTTTCCCCCAAACGATATCCGGACGGCGGTTAACAAAAAATTTCTTAACGCCAACCCTGCCATCAGGTCCCTGTTATCATCGGTTTCCATTCCTCTGGACGACATCAGCCGGCAGAATGCAAAACTGCTGACCGGCCAGGGAGAACTGGCCGATATAACCCGGCATGCAGAAGAGTGGATCGCAGATCACAGGGCCCTGGTTGACATCTGGCTGCAGAATGCCAAAGCTGCCAACAGTGCCCTCCAGTCGACCATTATTCCCCCGGCCGTACCCCTTCCCGGTCCTGGCCCGAAAGGCACCAAATTTCCGCAGCGGTTAAAAATCGTCACCAAACCCCTGGCCCCTTTTGTCCAGTATGATGCCAAAACGCAGTCGTATACAGGTTTCAGTATCGAGTTATGGCGGCAAATTGCCCGTCAGGCAGGATTTGAATTTGATATTTACGCGGTCAACAGTGTGGCAAAACTGATGGATGAAGTGGAACGGGGTGCGGCTGATGCGGCCATCGCTGCAATCGGGATCACCTCCCGGCGGGAGCAGGTGCTCAATTTTTCCCATCCCTATTTCGAGTCCGGGCTCCAGATCCTCATCCCCAGGCAGAACCAGGGGCTGTGGAGCCGTTCCTTTACCTCTCTGTTCCGGGGACTTTTTTCCAAACAATTGCTGGAAGTACTGACCATGCTTCTTGCAGCTCTCCTCATCGCCGCACATATCATCTGGTTTTTTGAAAGAAAAATTAACGCCGGGGAGTTTCCCCCTGCATACCGCCGGGGAGTCTGGGAAGCATTCTGGTGGGCAGCGGTAACGGCCACGACCGTAGGGTATGGGGACAAAACTCCCAAGAGTGTCGTCGGCCGGATTGTCGGGCTGGTCTGGATGTTTACCGGACTTTTTATCCTGGCCTATTTCACTGCAGGGGTGGCTGCCACATTCGCCCTGAACGAGGTTCGCGGGCAGATCCATTCACCCCGGGATCTTTTTGGGAAACAGGTGGCCACCATTCGGAAAAGCACGGCAGCCGAGTATCTGTCCCGGCAGGGTATGGACCTGGAGTTGTATGAGCGGGAGACAGATGCCTATGAAGATCTCATGGCGGGCAAAGTTGACGCCATGGTTTATGATGCCCCTGTACTGCAGCATCATACCGCAAACAAGGGAAAAGGTCTGGTTGAAACCGCAGGTCTGGTCTTCCAGAAAATCAATTATGGTGTTGCCTTGCCCCAGGACAGCCCGTTGCGGGAACCTGTGAATCTTGCCCTGCTGACCCTGATCGAACAAAAAAAATATCAAAAATTGTATGAGAAGTGGTTCGGGGAAGAACACTGAGCCGGATATTTACTTTACTGCTTAAAAATTACAGGTGAGCACTGATCTTATCTATTCAGTTTTATATTTTAATATTGGAATAAATTAATAGTATCTGCTAACTAAATACAATTATAAAAATGAACAAAGCTCAACCTGAACATTATCCAGGCAGATGACGGGTTCCTGTTCACAAATACATAGAGGATTACCATGACCAGACATCACCTAAGCATTGAAAAAATCGGGGGCACCTCCATGTCACGATTTCCTGAAATAGTTGACAATATCATTCTCAAACACAAAGAACATACATATGGCAGAATCTATGTTGTGTCAGCCTATGCAGGTATTACCAATGATCTGCTTGAGCATAAGAAAACCAATCAGCCGGGTATCTATCAACTCTTTGAAAATCAACAAAACTATCCAATTAAAATGATCCGGTTGCAGGAATCACTCTACAAGCTCAACGAGACCTTCAGCGATGCCGGGCTTGATGTTGAAGAGGCCAATGATTTTATTGGTGACAGGATCGACCAGTCCATAAATATTCTGCGCAGTATGGATAATGTTCTGGCCTCGGGCTATGTCAGCCGTGAAGAGCTCTTGCTGGCAGCCAGAGAACTTTTAGCCTCCCTGGGGGAAATGCACAGCGCCTTTAACTCTGCAAATATTCTTAAGAATAGAGGATACAACACCACTTTTATCGATCTCAGTGGTTGGGATGACAGCCGCCAGTTAACCATTGATGAGCGCATAAAGGAAAGTTTTGCCCAAATTGACCCCTTCTCCACCATATGTTTTGCAACAGGTTACACAAAGGGGACGGAGGGAATCATGCGGGAATTTGATAGAGGATACTCCGAGGTTACATTCTCAAAAGTTGCTGTACTATTGGGTGCTGATGAGGCAATTATTCACAAGGAATACCACCTCTGCTCAGGTGATCCGCTGATCATCGGTGAAGAAAACGTCAAACCTGTCTGTAATACCAATTATGATGTTGCAGATCAGCTGGCGGATGTAGGTATGGAAGCCATACACCCAAAAGCATCAAAACCTCTTGAGATTAAAAATATTCCTATCCGGGTAAAAAACGCCTTTGACCCTGATCACCCGGGAACGCTTATAACCAAGGATTTCATAGCCCCGGAGTCAAAGGTCGAAATAGTCACCGGTTCCAAGGAGGTAATCTGCATGGAAATCCATGACACCAGAATGGTCGGAGAGGTAGGATTTGATCTGCGTATCATGCAGATTTTCGACAAATACCGTGTGTCCTACATCTCCAAGATGACCAATGCCAATACCATCGACCTGATCATTGAAGGAAAAGACTGTACGCCTCATTTTCTGGCTGACCTCAATGAGGCGATGGAAAAGGTTTCGACAAGCCCGGTGGCCATTGTCTGTGCCATAGGCTCAAATATTGCCCAACCCGGAATAATGGCTAAAGCGGCCCAGGCTCTGGCTGATAAGTCCATCAATATTCTTGCTGTTTCACAGACAAACAGGCAGACCAACATGCAGTTTGTCGTTGAAAGGGATCAGTTTGCTCAGGCCCAGACGGTTCTTCATGGCGCACTGTGCGCCTGAGACATGGGGTACAAACTAACCCGAATATTTCATGAGAAAATGAGTAATAATATTAAAATGTTCAATGATGGTAATCGGCTATAATACTATTGTGTCCAATAATGCTGAAGACAAAGCGTCACCTTTCAGGCGAAACGATTTCATCTCGTCTGCTTCGTTACAGGCTGTTCGCAGTAAAGCAGCTACAGCTTCACAACCTGATGCCTTGCGGACAAGCCAAACTCGTTTCGTGAAATATCCGGGCTAACCAAAACCCAAATACCGTTTTTACTCTCAACTTAGAGTACTGCGATTTTTCCGGAGGGTTACGATATCGGCACTACCTATCGGCCAGCGTTAGCTGAGACTGTTCCATTCGGATTGTTCCTCTGCGCTGCATATGCCTATGTCATCCGGGCCGTTCATGCTGGAGCGCAGCGATTGTATGAACTTTGAACATCTGTGGTTTACCCGTTAGCATGTTCATTGTTAGAATTACATACGCCATCCACCGAATTCAATTAAGTTATTAAATCATCACAACTTAAATCTTTATATGCAAGTGGTGCTCTTTCAAAATGAGGCCACCAAAATTGAGCAGGGACTCCATTTTTCCACTGCCATGAAGGGATAAAAAGATTTCCAAGTATCGCTACTCTATAATCGTTATAACATGTGGAGAACGAATAATTATGAACTCCGTTTGCAATTAATTCGGAATAATAGAATTTAATTAGATTCAATTCAAATTGTTTTTTCCGAAGAGGATGCCAATGTAACCCGATCATGTACGCCAGATCATCAACTCCGATTCCGGGTTCCCAACTTCCCCAATCAATAATAATTGCATTCTTCTGGTCATTTTTTGAAAATAAAAAGTTCCAGAAGTGCGCATCCTGATGACATAATGTTATATCTTTTCCCCCAATTATTCTATCTATCACTAAAGGATAATAGCTCAATGTAGCTTTTTTATAGATTTGGACAGTCTCTTTGCTAATGCGATCCCCCAAAAAATCGATAAACTCATTTAGAGTATCTAAAGCTTCTGCTGTGCCGTTTTTTATTTCATTTATTGTTTTTAAACTACCCAGGTTAACTCCCAAATCTGGATGATTCCAAAATTTGGCATGCAGTTTTGCCAGAACGGATATTGCTTTTTTACAAGCTTCTATTTCGGGTGGAATCGGCCAGTCTGTTAAAAATTGGTGTGTGTTGGAATAATCTTCCAGAATTATAATTGGCTGATCTGTCTGATCATCAAACCCGGCAAAATGACAATTGGGAACCGATAAAGATAAACTTTCTTTTTTTACTGTTCGGTAAAACCTTACTTCATGCCGGCCTTCCTCATCAAAAGCATCTTCTTTACCCATTTTTACGAAAATTGATTTCAAGCTATCACCTGGCACATCAACTTCTAAAAAAAGGCAAATAGCGGTTACACTCTCTTCATATTTTTTTATGTAAATTTTTTCTCTACTACATTTAAATGTGTTTGCTACGATTTTCCGTAGATTCTGGTCTAATTTTTTCATTATTTATCTATCCATATCTGCTTGAATTGATAACACTAATTAAATAGCACCTATACTTCGTACACTTTAATTTGACCTGATGCAATAGGGGAAAACCCCCAGTTTTCGATGTTTAGCATAGCAAACTTAGAGATTGTTCAAAACGATTGACCGGCCCCGGCAAGGTGAATGCCCTGAAACGGGTATTTTGGCAACGACCACTATGTGGAAAAGAATACGGGCTAAGACCAATCACGCAGGCATTATTAACAGGGCATCTAATTCATTGGAAAGTGCTCTATAGAAATTTATCATGGATAAAATAATTAATTTTTGGTAATCAGGCCGTTAATAAGAGAGCAAAAAAATGGTTTAAAGGAGAGATCATGGCAAAACCGGGTAAAGACTATATTGTATTCCCACTGGATGTGGCGTCTTTGGAAGAGGCTCAAAAATATGTAACACTGCTTGACGGGCATGTGGGGATGTTCAAGATCGGGCTTGAGCTGTTTATCAGCCAGGGGCCGTCTGTGGTGAACATGGTGAAAGATCTCAGCGATGCCAAAATCTTTTTGGATTTAAAGCTTCATGATATTTCCGCCACTGTTATGCGGGCCATGCAGCGGGTGGCGAGCCTGGGCGTGGATGTGGTAACGGTCCACTGCGCTTCCAAGAATATGCTGGAAAAGGCGGTTGAAGGGGGGCAGGGCAAAACAGGGGTGCTCGGCGTGACGCTTCTCACGGACAATGATGCCAATGCGGTAAAGGCGGCCGGGCTCAAAGACCAATATGTAAACGACACCAATGAACTGGTGATGCTCAGAGCTCAAATGGCCCATGATGCCGGGTGTGCGGGGATTGTATGCTCTGGTAAAGAGGTGAAACAGGTAAAGGCAAAGTTTGGCAAGGATTTCATGGCGGTGACGCCGGGGATCAGGCCTGCCTGGACCCTGCTTGATAATGATGACCAGAAACGGGTGGTGACACCGGCCGGTGCCGTTAAAGACGGCAGTGACTATATCGTGATAGGGCGTCCCATAAGGGATGCGGATGATCCGGCACAGGCTGCCCGAAAGGTGATAGCCGAAATTGATGCTTTAGCAACAGCCTAAAAAAATCGTATTCATTCACGGGGTAACAGCATTGTTGTAAGCAATTGAAATTACAT
>CAZLTD010000133.1:0-15077 GCA_964562385.1 uncultured Desulfobacula sp. | reverse complement strand
CTGATCTATCTTGGATCTGATCGGGTTTGCCTGCTTCACCCCGTGAATGGATACTAAATAAAATAGGACCGTCGCAAGTATTACGGTTGATCCGATTCCGGCAATCATCAGTTTGACAAGAATCGGCAAGTTAAAAAATTTTTTCATCATCAATATTCTCCTGTGATTTGGGGTGTCCTGAATACAACGATCACGCTGGACCCTTTTTCAGGTCCCTGGCTTTCAAAATCAATCAAACCGTTATTCGCTTCAATGTACATCTTTGAATAATACAGACCAAACCCGGACGCCCCTTTTTGGGATGACCCGAATTTGAATATTTCATCAGAACGTGAGCTTTCCAGACCACAGCCATTATCCTGAATCTCGAATCCAGCCAGTCCCTCCCGGGCATAGGTTCTGATATGAATCATTCTGTCCGACATCCGGTTACAGGGCGGATCAAAAGCCTCCACGGCGTTCTTCAGCAGATTGATCACTACCTGTACGATTTTGGCCGGGTGAAGCCTCAGTTTCGGCATCCTGTCCGACAGATTGAGGTCCGTGATAATTTCTCTTTTTGTAATTTCATCTTCAAGGCTATAAACGGCACGCGAAATGGTCTTGTTCAGATCAACAAAACCCTTGTCTTCCTTTTGACCGGAAAGGTAAGTTTGGTTTTCAGACAGAATTCTGGTAATTTTACTGCAGGCTGCTTTCAGGGTCTTGATATTTCTTGAGCACTGCTCAGTATGCTGGTCAATGGCCTTTGCAATATCCTGGATATGATTGAATATCCGACTGCCTTTCGGATCCTGGTTCACATACTCCGTCAGATTCCCGGTATGAGCAGACAGGTCTTCAAATATCGTTGCCAGTTGTCCGGAGATCCTTGAAAAGACATCCATATCAATTTTTGACAGGCCCACGGACAACGGGGTCATGGTGTTACCTATCTGGTGGTAGATCATGGCGCCGACCTGTATGCGGCCGGCCTCCAGGGCATTGTTTTCAATTTCCCGTTTTGCAAGGACCAGTTCGGCGTTAAGATCCTCAAGGGCCTCTTTTTCATGATGCAGCGCTTTTTCAGCTTTCTTCCTGCGTTTGATCTCATCTTCCAGGTCCCTGAACAGGCGGGTGGTTTTAATAAAATTTTCTACGCGGGCCTGAAGTTCAAGGATATTTAAAGAGTTCTTCTCCACATAATCCGAGGCCCCGGCCTTAAATGCAGCCACCTTGTCTTCAACGGCCTGCTCCCCGGTCAGCATAATAATCGGCAGCTTTTTATATTGTTCTTTGCTGCGGATACGTTTGAGCACCTCTATCCCGCTAATCCCCGGCATCCGGATATCCAGAAGCGCAAGGTCCGGTCTGTTATTTTCCAGAAGGGCCAGACACTGTTCACCGCTGTCGGCTTCCAAAACAGTATAGTTTTTTGACCAGATTCCTGATGGTCAGGCTGTCATCCACGATCATGATTGTCTCATGCAGGACAGGCCGTATGCTGTGTTTATCCACCATTTGCTTCTCTCGCCTTTTTAGTTTTTTGCCCACTCAAAATAAAGCCTGTCCTCATGAAGTACATGGTGAAATAACCAGGTGTAAAAAAATCCCTTGAATTCCATCGCTGTTTTTACCGTGAACTGATCCGGGAAGCGTTTCAGCTCCCGAACCAGTTTGTCGTGCAGTTCCCGGTGACGGTTAAGACCCGGATAGCCGATGGATTCCATGTGCGCCTCCTCCAAGTCAAAATGATCGATCACATACCGGTAAAGCTTGCGGTAGTATTCCCCAAATTCAGCAGGGTCTTTTTCCCCGATGGCGGAACCCATTTCAAACATGCGTTTGTGCTGACCGTCAAGGATGGGATCCCCCACGGAATATTCATCTTTCCATACAAACTGAACGCTCATCTCATTCTTCCTTTTTAATTGCCAATCTCAAATTCAATCCGCACCTTAGCCCCCTGATTTTTACCACTGCTTGACAGGGTCAGCCTGCCGTTGTTGACTTCAATAAAACTTTGACAGTAATACAGGCCGAACCCGCTGGACCCTTTGCTGGATGTTCCGAATTCAAAAATACTGTTTATCCGGTCCGATTCAATGCCGCACCCGGTATCTGATATCGACAGACCAATCCTGTTGCCTTTTTGAAAAGTTTTAACCACTATTTCATGATCGCTCTTTTCCGGATGGTCATCAATGGCGTCGCAACTGTTTTTCAGCAAATTGATGAGGACCTGCATCAATTTATTTTTTTCAACCATCAGGTATACTGGTTTGTTATGAAACTGTTTAATAATACGGATTCCTCTTTTTTTGATTGCGCTCTCCTGTATTTTCAGGGCATCTTCAATCATGCGGTCCAGCACGATTTTTTCCTTCATCTCTTGGCTGTCTGGTGCATAGGACCTCTGGAGGCTCAATATTTCCCCGACATATTCAATACCGGCAAAAATCGTATTAATTGTTGAATTGTTTTTTTGCTGCAGCGTTTCAAGTTCACGGATCAAGCTTCCCATGTATTGCGCCACTTTACGTCCCCGTTTGTCCTGGGTTATGTAACGGCTTAAGTCATCGTGATGATCCGACAGGTCTTTGTAGCATTCGGACAGGTAACGGCTGATATTCTTAAACCCTGATTTTTTCAGCTTTTCCACCCCCACGGAAACCGGTGTGACTGCGTTACCAATATTGTGTAAAACCATTGCCGAAAGCTGGGCTCTTCCTGCCTCAACCGCTTTGTTCAGCAATTCATGCTGCATCTGTTCCAATTCCATCGTCCTTTCCCGGACCAGCCCTTTAAGATTTTCCCGGTGCTTTTCAAGCTCCGCTTCAATATTTTTTTGTTCCTGTATATCAATGTGTGTGCCGACGGCCCTTATCGGACGGCCTTTCTCATCCCGGGAGACAACCTTCCCGGTATCAAGAATCCAAAGCCATGCACCATTTTTGCAGCGCATGCGGTGTTCTGTCCGGTATATGGGTATTTCTCCGTTCAAATGGCTGTTTAAAAAATCCATCACCTGTTCCGCATCATCCGGGTGGAGGAGCTTTTCCCAGGTTGAGACATGTCCTTCAAGTTCATCCGGATGATAACCCAGCATCTGAACCCAGCGTTCACTGAATGTGACTTTGCCGGAGGGGATATTCCAGTCCCACAACCCGGCCTCGCTGGCCTCAAGAGCCAGGTCGAACTGCTCCCTGCTCTGGGACAACTCGTAAATAGTATTGTTCAACGCCTTCTGGGATGATGAAAGCTTGTCCATCATGGCGTTGAAATGGATTTGAATTTCCTTGATTTCCGAGATACGGCCCGTTTTTTGAATCCGCTCTTCCAGACCGGAGCCGGATATGATGTTTGCCATGGCCCGGACCACTTTTTTCAGCTGTGCAGTGAGATTTTTCACTATAAAATATGAAAGGAAAAGCGCGCTGATCAGGACAAACGAAAGGGTTGTAATAAAACTCATAATCAGCTGCTGCTTAAACTCCTGAATCCCGGTCAGGGAAATCCCCATACGAACATACCCTATGGATGTGGTCGTATCCATTCTGTCCGGAACTTCTTTGACAATATCTAAAAAATTTTCCAGATAGGCTTTCTTTATTCTCCCTGCAATCTGTCTGATTTCCAATTTTTCATTATTCCGACTTGAAAAAAGAGGGCGATCTTCCTGTTTGTGAAGCTGATACAGCAGGTTCTGGCTGTCATCATAGACCAGGGTGTACATCACCTTGTCTTCCTGCAAAATTCCAGCACATAATATTTCGAGCATAAAGGGATCCTGAACAACGATACCCTCAAACGCCTGATGGGCGAAATTTCTGATCAGAATTTCAGCCCGCTGGTCAAACTCCTCTGTCAGCACCCGGACCGATTCTTTATAAGACAACCAGCTGATCACCCCACTGGTGCCGACAACCAAAATAAAGGTGAGGGCAAATATCAGCGTTTGAAAACTGTATCGTTTCTGCATTATCGTCCCTTCTCCACAACAATCATGGAGCTCATCAGATTCCCGTGAAAGTTGCCGTACCCCGGAATATTACCCTGCTCGCCAAAGGTAAACGCACCGATATAGGGGATGGGGCCAAGCGTCTTATTAATGATTGGTACGATTTCATTGATCCGGTCCTGGACAGCCAGCATGGTGCCGCCGCAGTAAATGAACAGCCCCAGGCCGGCATCACTCTTTTTTATTCTGCCGTTTACAAGAGCCCGCCGGGTAATGGTGCCGGGGCGGTGAATCAGAGCATCCGGTGTGCCTTCGGTAAAGAAAAGACGACACCCCTTTTCGACATTGGCAAACAGATCAATGGATTTATCATTTTTGTTCATCACGGACGGGTGAATACCGATGAAATGAGACCGGTCATTCCCCTGGATTCTCCTTGCCAGGGGATAAAATGATGCTGGTCCGAGAACGCTGCCGCCATGCTCGAGCTGTTCGTCAAATTTATCATAGGCCCATTCATTGTAAACTTCAGCTGCAGGACGTCCGTCAAGGGTCTGCAGTGTCCTGGATTCATCGTCCTTCACATCTGTGGCCACCGCATTTTTTGAGCTGCCCAGGTAGCCACTGTGAAAGGCAGCGCCGATTTTATTTGTTGAAAAGATTACCGCGATGGAAAATCCGGACTGAAACACTTTATCATTACTGAAGACACGCCATTTCCCCTCAAGGGTGTTATCGGCGGCTGAACCGCCGTACACGGGGACTTGATTCCCGACAACGGCTGAGATCCCCTTCAGAACTTCTTCTTCAATACCGGGAGAAGCTGCCATCAAGACCAGATCCGGGATGTCACCAGGGTTCCTTCCGGCATCCAGGACCGCCTTTCGGATTTCATCCGTAGCAGCATCCTTGACACTTTCAATGGTCTGGATTGATGTGCCGGCTATACCGAAATCCGAAGTGTCAGATGAGATACCCAGCACAGCAAGAGATGCCTTCTCTCCTGCATGTACACCATCAGTCGTTATGACACCCCAGCAGGATGTCATCCCGAAAATTTTCGGTGCCTTGCCGACCCGGCTGCGCAGGCTGTCTATAACACGCTCGGTATCGTACCCCACCGTTGTATAGAGAACAACAAATTCCGGGGTCTTCACCCCTTTATCCATCATTTCCAGACTTTTCCGGACCGCCTCTTCTTCTGTGCCGTCCACATACCATCCGTAGCCCCGTTCAAGGGTTCCGGCAGTTGCAAACTCACTATCAGTAAAGGGCAAGAGCAACAGCAGTATAAAGAATATAAGTTTAAATCTCATTGTATTTCTCCTTTTGCTATGTTGGACATGGGAACCAGGATCGTAAAATCAGATCCGGCCGGTTCCCGATTTTTTACTGTAATAAAAGCCTGGTATGCCGCCATTAGCCTTGAGGCAACAAAAAGGCCGAGCCCTGATCCGGACTCATTGGTGCTGTCCTCAGATTTGGTTGAAAAAAACGGATCAAAAATCCGGGCCAGTTTATCCGGTGCAATTCCAGGGCCAGTATCTGAAAAGGACAGCTTGATACCGGTGGGTGAATATTCGGTTGAAATGAGCAGTATTTTTTCGGGTGAGGCCTGCATGGCTTCACAGGCATTTTTAACAAGATTGTAAAAAACCTGGGAGAAATCCGAATACCTACCTGTAATTTGGGGCAAATCATCCGCAAGTGCAAACTCAACAGCCACCTCATGTTTGAGAATGATTTCCGATCGTAAAAAACGGTACTCTTTTTGAACCAGCTCATTCAAATCAATAGCTGTGGGTTTTTCAGCCGGATTTGCCCCGCCCTGCAGCAGCAAGCTGTCCACAAGTTCACCAGCCTTGCCGATGGCTTCAAGCACTTTACCGTTATTACTTTTAATTTCATTGATGCAGTTTAAAACAGCACCATTACCTGTTTCCGACAACAGCAGCTTATCAAACGCAACAGCAGACATCTGGGAGGAACCCAGGGCAACGGTCAAGGGGCCGCGCAGGTTGTGCACGATGCCCTTGATCATCTTGCCGACAATGGCTTGCCGTTCCCGGGCGACCAACTCATTGGTTCTTTTTTTTACCTTTTCCTCAAGCTGCCGGTTCAGGGTATCCAGTGCTTTATTCGCATTGTAAAGCCGAATAAGAATATTTACCTTGGCGATCAGCTCATCCGGGTCATAAGGTTTGACCATGTAATCATCTGCCTGGACCGCATACCCCTTCATCCGGTCCTGGAGTGCGGATCTAGCCGATAACATGAGTACTAGAATGTTCTCATCCATGGCTTTTATCCGGGAACAGACCTCTATGCCGTCCATGCCCGGCATCATGATGTCCAGAATAACCAGGGACGGTGAATATTTTTCTATTTTCTGTAATGCTTCTTCCCCGTTTGAAGCAATGACCACATCATATTCCGTGTCCATAAAAGTCCGCAATAATGCATTCAGGTTCTTATGTTCATCATCCACTATTAAGATAGTATTCATTTTCGTTTTCCTATTAAATCAAACCCAGTTTTCTGAACACATACTTGTAAACATTAATCGTATCTTTAGATGTCATCTTTTTTTGGCCGATACCGATAAGAGAGCGCAGCTCAGGTCTGTAATAGACCTCCAGGGCATGCCCTTTGATTTTTCTTTGCATCTGTTTATCCTGTTTTAAATAAATTCCCTGCAGTTGTGCCGCTGTGTAATCAAGCCTGTCAAATTCATTTTTGTCAAAGGCTGGGACGCCTGATAATTCGGATACGTTAACGCTGTCGGTCATTCCTTCCTGTATGGCCTTGTCCAGCAAAGGGTCGGGAACGCCGGATGCGCATCCGGGATCCCTATACTCAGCCGGCCGGGGCTCCAGGGGGCGTATGGAGCCGGATTTAAAGACAGGACTCTCCGAGATTCCTTTTTCCTTAATGAAGCAGGCAAATTGTGCTGCCTTTCGCAATGTCAGCTTTAAATCATCATCATTCCATGGTTTCAAAATAAATTTGTACACGCCAATATCGTTAATCGCCCGGATGGCTGTATCAATATCGGCATATGCCGTCAACATCATTGAAATGATGTCAGGCCATTGTTCCCTAACAACTGTTAAAAATTCGACTCCAGACATATAAGGCATGCGCTGGTCGGAAATAATCAGGTCGATATTGTGAACCTCTAAAAGCGACAAAGCAAGTTCACCGTTTTGGGCACTGATAATCTCAAACCCTTCGTCTGACAGCAGACGGTTTAATGATTTAAGGACGGATGCTTCGTCATCCACAATCATCAGGGTTGGTTTTTCCATGGCAAACTCCTTATTCATAATGTAATACGATAAACCTTTTTATATAAGATCATGCATATGCAAGGCATATTTATACACTTTAGGCATTTCATCACCCGTTAAATTGTTATAATCTGCTCCGATCCGTTGACACTCCCAGCGGCTGTAACAGACATCAATTACTGTGCTGCGAATTTTCTTTTGCATTTCTTTGTCCTGGTCCATAAGAATTTTTTCCAGGTCGTTAACAGTATAGTCAAGCTGGTCCAATTTTTCTTTGTATGAAATAATTTCCTTTTCGGCTTCATCAGTTAATGTATAATCTGTAAATCCTTTTGCCGCAGCTTTTTCCAGTACTGGATCGATTTTACCTGCCGGGCCGGCTTTGTCGCTGGTTTTTTGGGGCTGCTTTACGGCAAAAACAGTTTTGTCCGATGACTCAAGCATCTTCTGGTTTAAAATGGTGTTTGTCTTCATAAGACCTGATAGTCTTTTCGCCTTGTCGATGGTCATCTTCAGATCATACTCTTCCCAGGGTTTGAGAATAAATTTATAGATCCCGATATCATTGATGGCCTGGATAGCCACGTCTATGTCTGCATAGGCTGTCAGCATCATGGAGATGATATCCGGATATTTCTGGCCCACCTGAGTGAGAAACTCGATACCGGTCATATGGGGCATCCGCTGATCAGATATGATCAGGTCCACCCTGTGGGATTCCAAAAGAGACAGGGCTTGTGTGCCGCTTTGGGCCGTCAGGATATCAAGCCCCTCTTCGGCCAGGATTCGGGTCAGGGATTTAAGAATGGAGGCTTCATCATCCACAATGAGTAATCTTGTTTCTTTCATGGTTAATTTCCTTAGCAGTGGTTATCATGAAGATTTATGCATCAATAGCCGGCTTTCATGTTTTGTTGTTGGCAAATCTATATATAAAAATTATATACCGTTACTGGATCACTAGATCATACACATTCTGTGACATCTGCTTCCATTCAAGAGCGTTTCTGATCGTTGTGCGCAGTTCATCGTCTTTCCAGGGTTTCATTATAAATTTATAAATACCGGCATCATTGATTGCAGCCATGGCTTCATTCAGATCAGCATAACCGGACAGCATGATCCGGACGGTACCGGGGCATTTTGATTTAATAATGGTTAAAAACTCAACCCCTGTCATCCCAGGCATTTTCTGATCGCTCACCACAATATCAACACAGGTGTTGCTGAGTATATCCAGGGCCTGGTCAGCCCCACCGGCTGTCATAATGTGATAGTCTTCTGTCATGAAGAGCCGGTTCATGGTTGTTAAAATATGTGCTTCGTCATCCACAAAAAGAATAGCAGGGACGTTGTTATTTCCATTAATTCCTGCATGGTTCAACATACCTTCAATCCCCTTGTCATCCAGGATGGCAACAAACGCATCAACCAGTTCCGGATCAAACTGGCTGCCCCTGCTCTCAAGGAGAATCTGCCGGGCTTTTTGGATATCCATCCCTTTTCGATAGGGCCTGTCCGACGTCATGGCATCAAATGTGTCGGCAATGGAAATGATCCGGGAGCAGATATGGATCTGGCCTTTTTCAAGGCCGTCCGGATATCCCTTACCGTCCCACCTTTCATGATGCTGGCGGATAAATAGACTGGCCGTTTTCAAATGGCTGACCGGATTGGTCAACTCAAAACCCAGAACACTGTGGTTCTCAATGATCTTCCTTTGAATATCGGATAGTTTCCCGGGTTTGAGCAATACATTTTCTGTGATTCCTATTTTCCCGCAGTCATGGAGCAGGGCTCCGTACACCAGATGAATGAGCAGTTCATTCGGCAGGCCGACTGCTCTGGCCATCTGAAGAGAAAAATCCCTCACCCTGGAACAATGGCCCTTGGTATAGCTGTCTTTAAGTTCAATAGCCTCGGCCAGGGCCATGACGGTCTCAATATTTGACCGCTGCAGCTCCGATACAATCCGTTTTCTCTCTTCAAGAATATATGCCTTTCTCTCAAGAGACTGCTTCACAGCTGTGAGCAGTTCATTATCATCCCATGGTTTAAAAAAGAATCGGAAAATCTCTCCTTGGTTGATCGCTTTTTGCATAACGGTTTTTTCGGAAAAGGCCGTCAGCATAATCCGGACAATATCCGGATAGGCTTCCCTGATTTTCATCATGAGTTCAAGCCCCGACATTTCAGGCATCCTGTGATCGGAAATCACCAGATCCACCGGGATTTTTAACAAAATATCAAGGGCCTGCTGTCCGCTGTCTGCGGTCATCACATCAAAGTTGTTCATTTTTAAAAGACGGGACAGGCTTTCCCGGATCGGTTCTTCATCATCAACAATCAAAATTGTCTGATTACATGCGGCCATTTTTTTTCTCCGTTTCCTGGTTCAGTTTTACAATAACCGTGCCGTCCTTGTTGCGCTCCACCTTTGTAATACCCGGGTGTTTGCGTTCAAGCTCGGACAGGATGATATCTTTGGCTTTTACTTCTTCGGCCAGAGCCTTTTTTTCCCGGATCATGTCAATGAGTTCAAGGGCTCGTTTGACAGTAATGCGAAGCTCATCGTCATCCCAGGGTTTGATGATAAACTTGTAAACCCCGGCCTGGTTGATGGCCAGAAGCGCATTTTTAATATCTGCATAAGCAGTGAGGATAATAGTAAGTACTTCAGGATATGATGCTCGGATCTGTCTTACAAAATCAATACCGTCCATACCCGGCATATTCTGGTCCGATATGACCAGATCCACTCGTGCGCCCTCCAGTATTTTAAGGCCCTGTTCACCGCTTGCGGCACTGATGATATGAATATCATCATTCATAAATGTTCTTTTTAAAGCGGAAATAACGCCTGCTTCATCATCGACAATCAGGACAATCGGTTTGTTTTTCATTTAATTGACTCCTTTTTAAGGTATTTCGCGATTCACCGGCAGCAGAATGGTAAACCGGGTACCCTCTCCCGGTTTACTGTCTACATCGATTTTACCGCCATGGGCCTTGATGATTTCGTAAACAATATTCAATCCAAGCCCTGTCCCTGTTCCCACGGGTTTTGTTGTAAAAAACGGATCGAACAGTTTGTTTAAATGCTCTTCAGGAATACCGCAACCCGAGTCTATAATGCTGATGCCAATGTATTGATCGCCTTCCCGCCTGCCAAGGGCTGTCCTTTTGGTTTCAATGATGATTTTTCCCTTTTCTTCAATAGACTGGCCTGCGTTGATCAAAAGATTCATGAAAACCTGACTGATCTTTTGGGGAAAGCACACCACAGGCGGCAAATCTGCATAACGTTTTTCAACCTCGGCTTTGTATTTAAACTCATTTTTAACCATGTTCAGGGTCGTGTCGATGGCAGCATTGATGTCAACCGCCTTCAGTTCAGCCTCATCTATTCGCGAAAAGGTTTTAAGGTCCCGGACAATGGTCTTCACCCGGTCAATGCCGTCAATGGATTCATCCGCCAGATCTTCAAGGTCTTCAAAAATCATTTCTATCTTGTTTTCTGTTTTAAAGTCTGCAAGCTCTTTTAATACTTGTTCTGCCTGCGGTGTATTCAAACTATCCAGAAAAGACTCAATGTTCTTAAATTTTTCATAAAGACCTGTAATTTTTTTAAAATATGTTTTTACCGCCGACAGGTTGGAGTTGACAAACGCAATGGGATTGTTGATCTCGTGGGCCACTCCGGCTGCCAGGAGCCCGACAGAAGCCATTTTTTCCGCCTGGACGATCATAGCCGCCTGTTTTTGTACTTTCTCCTTGAGATTTTCATTCATGTCCGCCAGGGTTTCGTTGGCCTGTTTCAGTTCCGCTTCCAGGGCATCGCGTTTGCGTTCCAGGTTCCATTCATTGGTCAAAGCCCTTGCAAACTGAAGGATCTCTTCGTGGTTAAAGGGTTTTCTTAAATAAAAAAGATCATCCCTGCCGGTCACGGCAATGATATCTTCGGGTGCATATTCACTGTACGCCGTGACAATGACGATTTTGATGTCCGGATCGATCTCCCATATTTTCTGGGATGTTTGCGCACCATTCAAGCCCGGCATTTTCATGTCTACAAATGCAACAGCAAAGGGAGCTTTGGCCTCTTTGGCGGCAGACACCTTTTCAATACCCTTTGTGCCGTTCTCTGCAAGGCTGACCTCATACGCAATACTTTTTGCCGGCTTTTGAGGGGCATCTTCTCCGTCAAAAAGGCTTTTACCCTTTGCCAGCACATCTGACTCCTCTTCCGGAGTGAAGATACCTGAATAGGTCTCCCTGATACCTTCATCATCATCAATTACAAGAATTTTATTGTTCTCGCTCATTTTTTCTCCATATCAATATTTATTTTTTCATCAGAACGGTGAAACCGGTCTCTTTGCCCGGTCCTATGCTCCAAGCCCGGATGTCCCATCCATGGATGTCTGCGATGAGTTTTGCCTTGGGCAGGCTGAGCCCATATCCCTGATTGCCATGCCGACCTGCTTCGAGATTTGAAAACGGATCAAATATTAGATCAATACCTTCAGGATCAATACCGCATCCCTGATCTCTTACCGTAAAGAGAACGGTTGAATTTTCAGATACTGCGTTGATCCGGACACGGCCTTTCGGCTCGGAAAACCGGATCGCATTGTTTATAATAATAAAAACAATCGAATCAAACAGTAAAGGGTCTGCTTTAACCGATTCACTATTCGGGATGTCAACCTCTACATCAATCTGTTTGCGCTGTATATCCATGTCTGATTTATTCAATGCCAATGCAACAGATTCATTCAAAGACATCGGTACCGGATTTATTTTCGTGTCCAGATCGGAGATCTGGAAATACGAGATCATCTCATCCATCAATCCGGAAATTCTCTCAAGTCCTTTCTCCACGAGCTTGACCATCTCACGGTTGTTTTCACTCAATTCATCCTTGTCCATGATGTCTGTTGCGCTGATCCAGTTTAACGGGGTGTTGATCTCATGAGAGAGGTACCCGATAAAGGCTGATTTTTCCTTGTCAAGCTTAACCAGCCGTTCATTGGTCCTTTTCAGATCACAGGTCTTTTCTTCAACAGTCTGTTCCAGGATCTGCCGGTGCTGTTTATTGATCTGTTCCAGATGCCGGATATGGGTCAGTGTTTTTGCAAACTGCTGGATTTCTTCCTGATAGAAAGGTTTGCGCAAAAAAAGAATATCATGCCGTCCAACAGTCTGAATGATGTCGTCCACACCGAACTCACTGTATGCGGTTACAATAACAATTTTAACATCCGGATCGATCTCCCAGATTTTTTTTGATGTTTGGGCACCGTCCATACCCGGCATTTTCATATCGATAAAAGCTACTGCAAAAGGTCGGCCCGCAGCCTTTGCCGCCTCGACAGCCTCGATGCCTTTTTCCGGAGAACTGCACAGTTGAAGGTCATAGCGTTTCATTTCGACATTTAATTCCGATACCACATCATCAAACAAGTTTGCACCGGTAGTCAGAACCGTATCTGTATCCTCCGGCGTCAGGATCCCCTGGTACGTTTCCAGGATGGCCTTATCATCATCGATAACCAGTATTCTGTCGTTTGTTTCCATGTTTTCCTCCCTGCCGGATTAATTTTTAACATTCGACGCTGTCAACACTTGATAGTGTTCAAACGCGCCTTGGATAATGGACCTGAAATTGCGGGCCGTCCATGGTTTTTTAATGACAGTAAAGATATCCCCGTTTGCAAGATCAGTTAAAATCGGAGCAGTATCCCGGTGCCCTGTCATGATGATAGTCACGGACTCCGGCTGTATCTTTTTTACCCGGGCAAGAAAAACCGTACCGAACATCCTGTGCATGTACTGGTCGGACAGAACGACCGCAGGTTTAATTTCAAAAAGTTTATCAAGCGCCTTGACCGGAGATGTGAAAATCCTGCAATGGTACCGGTCTTTTGACAGCAACCGTATACAGGCATTCAGCATCTTTTTGTCATCGTCAACAATCATAATTGTTCTGTTGTCTCGACTCATATCGTCTCCAAGAAAGGTGCGGATAAAGCAGGATCGCCTGGATTCAAAGGATATCATTCTGTTTATACTGTATTTTTCAACTGTAATCAACATGGCCCTTTGTTATCCGTTACGATTTAACGTGCGGTATACGATATCCTTTTTTGAACTGGATGCATCAATATCTATGATCCGGCTGCCTTCGGAATATTTTTTAGTCTTATATCGTTTGATGGCCATGACTTTCAGCAGCAGCGTGCCAAGGTCTTCAGTTGCATCTGCAATACAGGACAGGTGACCCTGCACCTCGTCAGCATCCAGTTCCTGCCGGGGTAAAGATGTCAGAAGACTGCAATAACCGGCGATCACCTGGAGAGGCTGGGCAAACTCATGGCACACGGCTCCGGCCATTTCAAGTACGCCTGCCAGTCGTTCCTGTTCAACATTATTTTTTATTGAACTATCGTCTGTGGGCTGCTGCAGCCGTTGATTCATACGATAATATTCTGCGGCTTGCACGATTTCTGATTTAAAAGTCTTGTCATCCCAGGGTTTTTTGATGAACCGGAAAACATGTCCGTTGTTGATGGCTTGAATAGCTGCTTCAATATCTGCATATCCGGTCATGATAACCCGTGTGGCATCAGGCAGCCTCTGCCTGATGGCCTCAAGAAAACGGATACCGTCCATATCCGGCATTCGCTGGTCTGAAATAACGACAGCCGGGTTGAGACCGCCGGCCTGCTCCAATGCATCTATTGGCGATGAAAAGACGCGGCATGAGAAAGACGTGTCTCGCAGTGCCCTTTGACATGCTTTTAAAATATGCCTTTCATCATCGACTATGATTATATTCTCCTTCATGTAGTCCTCCTCTCCTGTGGATCTGTATCTGTGTCTCTGTGATCTTATGTAGCAAGAGGCATGCCAACAGCATCAAGATTGTAACTTTAGTTTCGCACATAAATTTCAAACAGGAAAAGGTAATAATTAATTGAAATTATAGGCATTTTTTACTTGCAGGCAGCTCTAAAATAAGTGATATTGATATTGTCTAAGATACCGAAATCACAAACAAAAGAGCTGCCATGAAAACAAATAATACATATTCATTGTCATTGCAAAAACAATTTGAAAATAAAGGGGTTGATTCAGATATCAACCATGCCTTAACTGAGTTAAAATTTACTGGAATGCTTCGAAAGTCCAATATTATCAAGCAGAAAGGTTACAAAACTCAAACACTTATGTTTTTCATCATTTTATTGCCGTTTATAAAAAGGACACTGTGTTCTTTCTGGACTGCTCAATGGATTAACAAACAAACGGAGGCCCAGAAAGATACCTGGTATCGTTTTCTTAACAATGAGCGCTTTAACTGGCGTAAACTAGTAACTTGTATAGCCTTGAAAGTCATAGGTTCCAGTGAAGATGTTCCTTTAAGAGATAAGGTTTTGATTGCTGATGACAGCATTGGGCCTAAAACGGGTAAAGAGATGGAGATGGTCAGCTATCATTTTGACCATAAATCAGGAAAATCCATATTGGGCAACCAGTATTTACAATTGGGATATCATAATGGAACGAATTTCTATCCATTGGATATGGCGATGATCACCTCTAAAAATCGACCGAACAATAACATGAAATCCATGGATAAAAGGACAAACGGCTGGAGAAGAAGGAAAGAGGCGTTCTCCAAAAAAACAGATATTTTGGTATCAATGGTCCAGCGTGCATGGAATGCTGGTGTTGATGCATCCTTTCTTCTTTTTGACAGCTGGTATGCTCATGATGATGTGATTCATAAACTCCCGTTCGACAGTTGTGGGATCATTTTTGGCAAATTTCGTTAAAATCTG
>CAZLTD010000132.1:0-15195 GCA_964562385.1 uncultured Desulfobacula sp. | reverse complement strand
AAAATCGGACCTTAAAGTGTCATGAATCTTCCTGCAGGTAAGTAGTCCTGAATTTAGACCATTGCTTCAAGCTTTTCTACCAGGGGTTTTAAGGTTTGCTTGTCAAGGGCGCTGACACAGATTCCCTGGTTGAGTAACCAGGGATCATCAAACGAATCAGGGTCAACCCGGTCGACTTTATTGAAAACATAAAGGGTGGGAATGGTATCCAGCCTAAGGCGTTTTAATATTCTTTCAACCGATTCTTTCTGCTGCTGATACCGTGGGTTGCTGATATCTATCACATGCAAAATAATAGTGGCATCCGACAGCTCTTCCAACGTTGCATGGAAAGCCTCCATTAATTCTTTTGGCAGATCTTGGATAAACCCAACCGTGTCGGTAATAATCACTTCGGTATCTTTTGGAAACCGTAATCTGCGGCTGGATGGATCAAGGGTTGCAAAAAGCCGGTTGGCAGCAATAATTTTGCTTTGGGTCAAGGTGTTTAAAAGGGTAGATTTGCCCGCATTGGTATACCCGACAATGGAAATAATGGGCAGTCCTTTTCTTTTTCGTCTTGATTTTTGTTGCCGGCGCTGTTTTCGGATCTTCACAATCTCTTTTTTTAGACGGTTAATTTTGTCTCTGACACGGCGCCGGTTGATTTCCAGTTTTGTTTCACCGGGTCCCCGGCCGCCGATGCCGCCGGCCAGTCGTGACATGGCGGTGTTCTTGGTAATCAGCCGTGGTAAAAGATATTCCATCTGTGCAAGTTCCACCTGGAATTTACCTTCACGGGATTTTGCCTGTTTGGCAAAGATATCAAGGATCAATTGTGTCCGATCTATGACCTTCATTTCAACAAAATCGGTTATAGAACGAATTTGAGATGGTGATAATTCACGGTCAAATACCAGCAGGGTCGCATGCTTCTGAATGGCGCGGATAATAAGGCTGGACAGTTTGCCTTTACCCACAACAAATTTAGAATCAATGGTTTTCCGTCTTTGGACCGCTGTTCCGATGACCTGAATATGGCTTGTTTTGCAAAGCTCTTTCAGTTCGTCCATGGAGGCCCATGTCTGTCTTGGGTCTGAGGTTGTGGCGTTGATCAGAAAGGCATTCTCTTTACCGGACGCAGGTTTGTGCAATGCGTTTTTCCGGGTTAATTCAGCCTCAAGGGCCAGGATCCGGTCAAGGCAGTCGATGTCAAGCTCGTCTATACTTGAAGATTCCAGGACCTGGTAGGGAGAGGAATCTTCATCCGGCAGAATGTGTCCGGAATAAACAGGACCGGCTTTTCCGTCCGGAAGGATACATATAGCCGTCATAAAATCGAGACGCAGCAGGGCAAGATCGGTCAAGTCATCCCGGGTCAGGGATTCTTTTTTTAAATGCGTATGGACCAGCCGCAGACCTTTGAGCCTGCCGGGAAGGGCCATGTACCCGTCTGTGACAGGGATCATTACCCGGTGGGGTTCTCCGACAAGTACATAGATGACTTTGCCGTTGCGGTTGATTAATAGTCCGACCTGCCGTCGGATGGTGTGAGACAATGCCACAAGTTCTTGCGCAAGATCGGTGTCAACGATAAAATCAGACGGTGTGCCGTAGTTATAGAGGGTTTCTAATTGTTTTATCTGGGTATTTCTCAGGCCGGAGGTGTTGCCGTACAATTTTTTCTTCATTGAAATTCCTGATAGGAGTCCGGTGCCAGTTCTTCAAAGCGCGTATATTGTCCATGGAAATGCATGAAAGCTGTACCAGTGGCACCGTTTCTATTTTTGGCCACTATGATTTCAGCCGTGCCTTTTTTGGGATTATCCGGTTCTTTGTTGTAGACTTCATCCCTGTATATGAATGCAATGATATCCGCATCCTGCTCCAGAGCGCCAGATTCTCTCAAGTCAGACATCATGGGGCGTTTATCCGAGCGCTGTTCAAGCATACGGTTCAACTGGGACAGGGCGATAACAGGTACGTTCAATTCCTTGGCAAGTGCTTTTAAGGATCTTGAAATTTCGGCAATTTCAAGGTCTCGTCGATCGGACCTGAACGGGGCTTTCATTAATTGGAGATAGTCGATAATGATCACACCGATATCATCATGTTTCTGGTAGAGTTTTCTGGCTTTGGCACGAACTTCCATGGCCGTGATGTTGGGTGTGTCATCAATAAAGATCGGCAGTTCATTTAAAATACCGGCAGCATCCGTGGCGTTTTGCCAGTCTTCCTGGCTGATAAAGCCTGTTCTAAGACGGTTTGAATCAATGCGCGCCTCGGAGGTTAACAGTCTCATGGAAAGCTGTTCATTGGACATTTCAAGCGAAAATACAGCAACGGGCTTGCGTTCTTCAACCGCAACATTTCTGGCGATATTCAGGGCAAAGGCAGTTTTACCCATACTGGGCCTTGCGGCCAGAATAATAAGATCAGATCCCTGCAATCCGGATGTAATGTTATTGAGTCTTGGATAACCGGTGGAGAGTCCTGAAAGACCGCCGCTTTTACCCTGCTGCTCTTCAAGTTTGTCAATATTGAGGTTAATCAGCTCGCCAAGGCTTTGAAAAGAACCTTTTGCTTTTTTTTCAGACACATTGAAAATGGCGCTTTCCGCTTCATCCATGATGTCTTCAAAATCGCCCTGATCCTGCATGCATCGTTCTATAATGGAGGAGGATGCGGTAATCAACTGGCGCAATGATGCCTTACCCTGGATGATTTTTGCATAGTGGATGGCGTTGACCGCCACAGGTGCACTGTCTGAGATGGATGCTAAATAGGCTGCCCCGCCGATACTTTCCAGCTCTTCCTTTTCGTTGAGCCGGTTAGCGACCGTAACAAGATCGGCGGGCTCTTCTCTGATGGCCAGTTCAATAATGGCCTGAAAGATTTTTTTATGTGCACCCTTATAGAAATCTTCGGGTGACAAAAGGTCGATAATGTCGTGAAGGCTGTCATTATTAATAAAAATGGCACTTAATATTGACTGTTCCGCATCAATATCCTGCGGGGGGGTCTTGTTTAACAGCGGGTCATTGGCTATGGTCTTTTTTTTAGGCACGGCAGCAAATTTTGTTTATACCGGGAAGATGGAATCCCATCTTCCCGGTGAATTAGAAGTTTAGTTATCTTCTTTTTCTTCTGGAACGACGTTGACGGTAATTTCCGGTTCAACATCTTTGTACAGGCGGATAGCTACTTTATATTCGCCTATCTCTTTAATGGGCTCCGCAAGGAGGATTGCCCGGCGTTCAAGTTCTATATCCTGGGCATTCAAAGAATCTTTGATGTCATGGGATGTAACAGAACCGTAAAGCCTTGTTTCTTCATGTACTTTGGCGTTAATTGTACATACAACGGTTTTGATTTTTTCTGCCATTTCTTCGGCAAGTTTTCTTTCCTTGGCAATCTGGAGTTCCAGTTTTGCCTGGGCTTGCTCCATGACCTTTCTGTTCTGAGGGGTCGCTATAATAGCTTTTCCCTGAGGCAGAAGGTAGTTACGGCCATAGCCTTCGGCTACGTCGCACTCACTGCCTGCGATACCGAGCGTGTCGATAGTTTCTTTTAGTATTACTCTCATTTATTACCTCCAAAAAGGTTCAGCCATTTAGTTCTCAGGCTGACTTTTGCTTTAATTCTATCAGGTGGTTATATCTATTTTTCTAAAGTTTGCCCAGGTGTCAAACAGACCGAATCCGATAACAAGGGTTAAAAAAAGCGGCTGAATGGCAATCAGGATGTAAATGAAAAATTTGAGTGCAAAAGGCGCTTTCTTTTTTTTGAAAAAATAGGATACCACTGCGATTCCCTGAAAAAAATATATAAACATCAAGATGGTTAAACAATTAATCGCAACAAACTTTAATGGGCCCGGTACTAAAAACAAAATGATCGAACAGGCAATGACACCAAAAATAAGCATGAAAGGTGCCTTCCAGCGTGTAAGATTTTCAATGCTTTGAACGACAATGTTTTTTGTTTTCAGCAGTCGTTTTATCAGCAGAATGTTAATCCATACCATGGTCAGGTATGAATTAATCAGGATACCCGGAAAGATCCCGGCCAGTAATTGGCCAAGCTCTTTGGCATCCTCTGGTTTTATATTCATCTGCGGATAGAGTTGGGATGATTCCTTGAACAATTGTTCACTCAATGCCCGGGACTGCGTAATGTACCCGGTGATTAACTCGTGGATTCCCTTGCCCTGGGACAATGAATAGATGAACAGGGCGGCCAGTAAAGACCCTGCGGTTGCAAGGCTTGCATACAATACAATTTTTTCAACAGGCAGATGTTTTTCAATAAACTCGCCAAGAAAAAAACCGGTGACCAGCAGGGTTCCAAAGTAAATCACATTAAAAGCTATGTTGCGGGTGACTACAATCAGGGCCAACAGACAGATCATCATGATGATACCGCTGCCGTTTCTACCGGTTTTAAGACGGTAGAACAATACCGGCAATGGCAGCAGGACCCATGCAAATATCCCCAATATGGGCATCCAATGCATGATGGCAATGATCAGCAGGCAAAAAAGCGTGCCGGTGATCAAATCCTTAATGACCGATGGCTGGCTGAGTGTGTACGTCACCTTCAGGAACTCCAAATATTAATACATGGGTTTGCCGACAAACGGCAGAAGAGCAATCTGGCGGGCCTGTTTAATGGCCACGGTCAACTGCCGCTGATGCTTGGCACAGGTGCCTGTAATTCTTCTGGGAATAATTTTGCCCCGTTCAGTAATGAACTGGCGTAACGCCTTGGGCGTTTTGTAATTAATCTCAAGATCATTGTCGACACAAAATCTGCATATTTTCCGACGCTGATAGAATCTTGATTTACCACCGCCTCTTTGATTTCTTCGATACATATTTTACTTCCTTTTCTCTTCCTATTCAGTTTCTTCTTTGGTTTCAACAGCAGCGTCTTCTTCTGATGCGTCTGATTTTTTTTCTTCAGATGCTTCAGGTGCGGGTGTTTCGTCCTTGGCCTCTTCAGTGGCTGCTTCTTCGGTGGCAGCTTCTTCAGGTGCTGCTTCTTCAGCTGCTTCCTGAACCAGTTTTTCAAATTCTTCGGCCGGCGTGTCTTCGGAAAGCACGATGGTCATGAATTTGAGAACGTTATCGGTGAGACGGAAGTTTCTTTCGAGTTCTTTTACAAGTTCGCCTGTTCCGCCATAGGTGACGCAAACATACTGACCGCGAAATTTTTTCTTGATTTCATAGGCAAGCTTTTTGTTGCCCCATTCATCAAAGTCTAAAAGAATACCTTTTTCACTGGCAATGATATTTCTGACTTTGTCGTACAGATCTGTACGCGCCCGATCCTTCAGATCAGGGTCAGAAATAAACACGGTTTCATATTTCCTCATTTTTTCTCCTTACGGATATAAAGCCCTGGCACACTGTCCAGAGCAAGGATTAGTACTAAACGACACCTGAACTTTTCAGGTGCCTATAAAAAACTATTCTGTATATCATCAATCCTGCAATCGGTCAATAAAATTCTATGTTTAACATCTTTAAATAACGACTATTTCAAGGAGGGAACACAGTCATTTTAAATTGGAGGAGCAAAGCGCCCCCCACAATTATAAGTTTAAATCAAATGGTCATCGATCAGCTGCTGAAAATGATCAGAAACAGTATCCTCAATTGACCGGTATGAAATTTTGAGATCATTTTTGCTGGGGCTGTTGTCAAAGTATATGGGGTATCCTGTGTTCAGGCTTGCGTATTTTCGTGTGAAACCAAAAAGAGGGGCAAGTAGCCAGTACACAAACTTGGGTGAAATCATCATGGGTAGCGGATACTTTCCCGGGATTCGTTTTTTTATGATTTTGGCGATGTCCATCAATGTAATGGTCTTGCTGACAAGGATATAGCGGCCTTTGGCTTCCTTGTTAAGGCAGGCATTCACGTGGGCTTGTGCCACATCACGGACATCAGCGCTGCCCATGTAAACTTGCGGTACACCGGGCCTGTATTTACCGTTGGCATAACTCATCATCGTATCGATGCTGAAGGAGTCTTTTCGTTTTGACAGGGAAGGGCCTATAATAAATCCGGGATTAATGGTGACAAGATCCCATCTTTCCTGCTGCCTGGCAATACTCCACGCCTCTTTTTCCGCCAGGGTTTTGGATAAAGAGTAGGGCTGATGATCAAGTGTGCTGGTGCTGTTCCAGTCTTCAGCCGTGAAGGAGTTGTCCGGTTTTGATAGGGCCTCTTTGGCATCCCCGTAAATGGCCACAACACTGCTGGTGAGTACCACCCGGTTGACCGAGTCTATTTTGTTAGCGGTTTCAAGAACATTTCGGGTTCCCAGCTTAGCCGGGTCAATCAGCTCCTTTTGCGCATCCTTGAATCCGGATACAAAGAACGGAGAGGCGGTGTGGATCACCATATCACAACCTGCCATTGATTTTTGAAAACTGCCGTGTTCTAGAAGATCGGCCTTGAAAAATGTGATCAGATCACTGTGTGCAAGTTTTTTCAGATGTTCTATTTTGGTGTCATCGTCTGGGTTCCGGACCGTGGTGTGCACCCGGATGCCTTTGTCGATCAATGTTTTGATGATCCAGGATGCCAGGTAGCCGGATCCGCCGGTTACCAGAATGGTTGTGTTGTGTTCTTCGGCAGTCATAATTACTCCTCCTGACATTATTTTATTGATTTAGTTCATCCAGCTCTTTTTTCGCCTTTTTTAAATAGGCAAGCGCGCCGACCTCTTCAAAAAGGGTGATAGCTTCTTCCAAATGCATCTTTGCATTGTCATTTTGTTTTTTAGCTTTGTAGATCAGTCCTATATCTAATAGTGATTGCCCCTTAATACCTGTTGCTCCAAGCTCTTCAGATAATGCGATAGCTTTTCCGTACCAGAAACGTGCTTTTTTAAAAGCAAAAGGGGCATTTTTCAGAATAAAGCCGATGTTTTTCATAATGGTTCCCGGGCTGATCGGCTGGGTTTTGAGGATGATTTCAAGATAAATCCTGCCGATGGACAGGTAAAAGAGCGGCAGCAATCCAACTCTTTTTTGAGAAACCAGTTGATTTACCACCTCTTTTATTATCGCGTACCCCTTGGCCATTTTTCCGGAGCCGATCATGACGACACCCTGCTCCAAAGCAGCAATAGGATATAAAAACATGTCCCCGTTTTTTTTATAGATGGGAATGTATTCACTAAGGCATTCCTCGGCTTGTTTAAATTTATTCTGCAAGATGTATGAATAAACTAAGGTTGTGATGGGAATCGATTTATAAAACGGGTCAATGGCCTCACTAATCGATTGTTTGGCAGCGGTTTCAGCACTTGCAAAATCTCCGAACACATTGTAGCAATTCCCTTTTACGACGTATCCCTGGGCAATGGATCGTGTTTGAGATTGCTTTTTCCCAAATACAATCATTTCATCACTTTTCTTTAGACCGGCGGCTGCATGTCCCATCCAAAAAAAATTCCATCCCATCCCCCCCAAGAGATTTGAATGTGATATATGGGTCGCTGTTCAACTTTTTTCCAATTTCATAACCCCTTTGACCATATTCGATGCCTTTGTCAAATTTTCCAAGTTCACCGCTAACAAAAGAAAGCCAGGCACAGGCATACCCGATAACCTTGTTACTCCGGAGTTGTTCACCGATATCAAGCGCTTTTTTCAAATATTTTTCGGATTTTTCAAACTGTTCCCGGTACTCCAGCACAAATCCCTGCCAGGCTAAAAATACACCGACAATCTCACTTGGCTTTTTGCCCTCAGTTAAATGAACATTTGATAACAGGAGGGTTTCCAGGTCTTTGAAGGTGCCTCGGTAATAAAATACCAGCCCCCATTTGTTGATGAGATCAAGGGTCATATCTTCAATTTCAGGAGAAGGGTCAGGTATGGAACTGATCAGATCGTATCCTTGTGTAAAATAGTTATGAGCCTCATCCACGGAATACCTTTTGAGACTTTTTTCCCCTGATTTCACCAGATAGTTCACCGCCTTGAGGGTAGAACCTCCTTGTGAAAAATGGTGGGCCAGGGTTTCATAAAATTCGGGCAGACGATCCTGAAACACCTCTTCGATTACATTGCCTATTTTTTCATGGATTACTTTGCGTTGGGCTTTGAGCAGGCCCTTGTACACCACTTCCTGGGTGAGAGCATGTTTAAAAATGTATTCCAGATCAATCGTGGCTTGTCTTGATTTAATCAGATCCAGATTTTCAAGCGATTCAAGGCAGTGCTGAATATCTTTCCGGGTTTCCGTGATATGGTCAATGACTTTGTAGTAAAAAGATCGCCCGATCACCGAGGCTTCCTGGATGATTTTTCGAGATTCCTTTTCCAGCCGGTCGATTCTTGAAGATATGACATTGTGTATTGAACCTGAAATCTGGGCCTCCGAAATTTGTCCGCTCACTTTCCAATGGTTTTCATGAGCCTGAAGGGTCCCTGATTCAATCAAGGAGTTGATAATCTCTTCCAGGTAAAACGGGTTGCCCTGGGCCTTGTTTTCTACAAATCGTTCAAGTTCCTCCGGGATGTCATCTGATTGTAATAAAGATTTCACCATGGTCTTGGCATCAGTTGTATTGAGATCATCAATCAGTATTTCAGAGTAATCGAGCTGCATCTCTTCAATATCCGATTCAGAAAACAGTTCAATTACCGGTCGTGTAATTACCAAAATTATTAGCGGTGCTTCAATACGTCCGGTTATGAACCGGATCAGTTCAAGGGAGGAGGGGTCTGCCCAGTGTAGATCTTCCAGGCAGATAATCGTTGGTGTTTTCAGAGCAATAGCATTGACAACCACCAATATGGCATCGAACAGTTTTGATTTGTAGAATTCGGGACTGACATTGCTGATTTCATGATAATCCAGAGAATAGAGCTCACCGATATAGGGAACTATATTTTTGCTATCACCAATAAGATTATGGATAGACTTTTCAATTTTTTTTTTCAGAGTCCCGGGTGAGTCATTCTCCTTTAGATCCATGGCGTGATTGAAAAGGCTAATGATTGGAAAATAGGGCGTACTCTTTGTGTAAGGATAGGTAAAGCCTTCAAGCCATAAAAGACTTGTGGTTACCTTAAACTCTTCAACCAGACGGCTTTTTCCGGATCCGGCCGTGCCTTTTAAGTATATGATGGACCCTTGTCCGGTTTTCAGCCGGGTGGCGGCATCGCTGAACTGTAAAAGCTGATTTGTTCGGCCGATCAGGTCGGCGCGGACGCCTTTCAACTGTTTTGTTTTCCCGGTATCGATAATGGTTCCATCCACCTTAAAAGGCTGAACCGCCTTTTGTTTTCCTTTGACTTGAACTGCCGGCAGGGTTTCAAAAGAGAAGTGGTGCTGGGCGATCTGATGGGTTTCAGGACCCATAATGATTTCTCCGGGCGCTGCCAAAGAGGTCAACCGTTTTGCAAGGTTAATAGTGTCGCCGGTGAGCCCGTGACGGCCCTTACCAATGTATTCATCCCCTGTGATCACAAGTCCTGTATTGATACCGGTGTGCATCCTCAACGGCGCCTGGTGCGCTTTTTCAAATGCCGGGCTCAACTCATCCACCAGCTTGTGGATTTCCAAAGCGGTGTGGACTGCCCTGACCGGATCGTCTTCATGGGCCTTGGGAACCCCGAACAGGATCATCACCTCATCTCCGAAGAACCGCTCCACAGTTCCTCCATATTTTTTGACAACACCTTCCGCCTTTTTAAAGATATCGCCCATCAGGTTTTTCACCTCTTCAGGATCCAGTTTTTCAGTCATGGTGGTGTATCCGGATAGATCAGAGAACATGACAGTGGCTTGTTTACGCTCTCCTTCAAAACCTGGAGTGGAACTATCTTTTTTTAGGGTAGTTCTTGGTGATGCGGCAAAGTTAAATCCACATTCATCGCAGAATTTTGCATTATTACGATTTTTCGTTGCACATTCCGGACATTTCATTGTCAGTTCTCCAACGTCTGTTTCTGCAATTCATTTAAATCCCAGTCAAGATTCATCTCTTCGAACATGGCTTTTGCTTTTTCAAGATATTCCGGGGCTGTAATGCCATTTAGCTGCTTGTATCTGCTTTGAGGGGAAGATAGATTTTTGCCTACTAAAAAATAGGTGCGGGCAAGATCAGGGCGAGTGCTGAATCGTTTTCCCAGTTTGATTGATTCTCCCCAGCAGTTCAGGGCTTTTTTCTGTCTGTCAATTATCCAATACAGATCACCCGTTAATTTAAAAATGGGTTGGTGAAGTAGCTCAAAATTTTTAATTGCATTGAAAATCTCTCTGCTGGATTCCAGAGCATCTTTTTCAAGTTTTTCTATCGCAGGTTTATTGTTTAAGGTTATCTGTTTCTTTAATATTTCATTTTTAAGAGAAATTTTTGTAATATAGTATGACCACATATGAGCATAGCTAATTGATTTGTGGCGTTTTTTAATTGATTCTGCTTTATAAATAGTCTTTTGAGCGTCTTTAATATTTTCCATTATAATATATGCTTCTGCAAGTTTGGAAAGTGAAGAGAATTCATATAACTCCCGACCCTGAATGCGTGCGAGTTCGATACTTTTTTTAGAATGTTTAATCGAGTTGTTTAAGTCCCCTTTTTGAATAAACCAGAAAGCTTTTTGCCAATGGGCCGTCAGCTTTGCTAAGTCATAATCATAGGAAACCGCAAGTTCCATAAGTGATGAATTTATGGCTTTAGCAAAAGCAAAATCACCTTTATAACTTGCGATAGCAGTAGTATATGCATTGTAGTTGGTTGATTGTTGGAGTTCTCCTTTTTTACTCGCTTTGAGAATGAGTTCTGTATCTAACTTTTCAATTTTGTCCAAATCTCCGGAAAGCCAGCACACCATGGTATGACATGATCGATAGGCAATCATATTTTTTATATTGGTCCGGTCCATTTTTTCAGAACACATTGCAAGTAGTTTAAAGGACAGATTAAAATTTAATTTTGACATGGCGATAACAGCGGCAATACCCATAATGAGGTTCACAGCATTTGGAGATTTAGATAAATTCATTTTATATGCCATGTTAAACATGGGTATTACAATATTTCTAGTTCTATTTAAATCTACGGCCATGAGCGCACTTCCAAATCTGTAAAATAAATTTAGAATTTCCTCATCTCTTTGAGAGGGTTGTTTCCCTTTAAAAAATCTATACATGCCTGTTTTAATGAAAAATATATTTTTAAGAAAAATCGGTATGGACTTTAGTGTGCTGGGATTGGTATTCAAGCCCCAATACTTATAAACGTTATCAAAGTGTGGAATGGCATCTGCAAATCTTGATTTATTATAGAATGCCATGGCAATATTTTTTTCAAGACGCCCCGCTTTCTCTCTATCAATGGTATTTTTATTCGAACTTAAATATAGTTTTAAGCCTTCCTGATAATAGTTTAAGGCCTCATCTGAGGCAGAGGACCGCATGGTTTCTTCCCCGGCTTTTATAAGATAATGCTCAGCTTTTGAGGTGTTTTCTCCCCTTGTGTAGTGCATGGCCAGCATACCGTAAAATTCGTGGATGCGGTCTGTAAAAATATGTTCAATGGCATCGGCAACCTGAAGATGAATTTGCTTCCTTTTTTCAAAGAGAATGGAACCATAAGCCGCTTCCTGTGCCAGGGCATGTTTAAAAATATATTCAAGCTCGTTAAAATGCTTTCTTTCACGGATCAACTGGATCTCTTTAAGATATGTCAGCCGCTGGTCAAGATCTTCAATTGTGGTGGCAATTCTGCTTATTATTCGATGGTAAAAATGCCTGCCTACAACAGATGCAATTTTTATCAGATGTTTTGTTTTATTTTCAAGCCGGTCAATTCTGGCAGTTAAAAGATCATTTATTGTGTCAGGGATGTGAATATCATCAATTTTAGCAGTGATTTTAAATTTTTCGTCTTTAACGATAATCGCCCGCTGGTCAATTAAAGAACGAACTACCTCTTCTATAAAAAAGGGGTTGCCCCCGGTCTGGTTGATAATTTTGTCTCTGTATTGAACCGGGAAGCCATCGATTTTTAGCATATTGTTGATTAAGGACTGGCAGTAATTGTGATCAAGGGCTTTAAGCTGAATATTGATACAAGAGTCGTGATATGTGCTTTTAAGCGTATTGTATATTCTTTCATCCGTGACCTTAAAGTTGGGTCGGAAAATGTTGATAAATAATACTGGGTAGGACGTTGACACACTGAATATGGATTCAAGTAAAGATATGGAACTTGCATCTGCCCAGTGAAGATCTTCCATGACAATGATCAATGGCCGGTCTTTGGATATTTTGATAATCAGATCTCTTAACCCTTTTAAAATCAATCTCTCCAAAGCTTCACCGTCAATACCATTCACCCTTTCAAGATGTTTTCCGGAAAGTGTTAAACCCATTAAAAGTGCAACAAACGGGAAAATTTCATCTGCATTCTGTCTGTCAATATCCCGTATGGATGATTCAAGTTTTCCAAGTACAATATTTTCTGTGTCATCCTCTTTAATCTGAGCCCATTGTTTTATAAGGTCTATGATGGGATGGAAGGGCAGGTTACTGCCGATGGAGATGGACTTACCCTCGAGCAGGATAACCTTTTTTAGTATTTCAAGATGTTTAAATTCTGTTAATAACCTTGATTTTCCTATCCCTGCTTCCCCGATGATATTAACAATTGATCCATTCGCATTAATGACGTTGGCGACAGCCAGTTCAAGTTTGTTCAGGTCTTTATCCCGACCTACCATTTTTGAGTGTACCTGCCTGCCGGATACTTTTTTATCTTTTTGAAAACTTTTTTTGATACCTTGAATTTTGAAGGTTCTGACAGATTCTTCTTTCCCTTTAATTTTTACAGTAGCTAATTCATTGCAATTAACGTGTTGTTCTATTTTTTGAAACGTATTTTCTCCGATAATTATTTCGCCGGGGTTTGCAAGTCCGGTAAGTCTTTTTGCAAGATTGATGGTGTCACCGGTAAGGCCATGCCTGCCTTTGCCAATGTATTTATCCCCGGTAATGACAAGTCCTGAGTTGATACCGGTATGCATACTTAAGTTTGTATTGTATCTTTCTTCAAAGCCAGGGCTTAAGGTTGTAACCAGTTCATGGATTTCTATTGCAGTATGGATGGCGCGGATGGGATCATCCCCATGGGCCCTGGGCACGCCGAACAGAATCATGATTTCATCCCCGAAAAAGCGTTCCACGGTTCCCTGGTATTTTTCGACAATTTTGCCTGCTTTTTCAAAGATGTCGCCCATCAGGTTTTTGACTTCCTCCGGGTCCATCTTTTCAGTCATGGCAGTGTATCCGGACAGATCAGAAAAAAGGACAGTCGCCTGTTTGCGTTCACCTTCTAAGGCGGGTGCAGATAAATCACTTTCAGGCTGGTTAGCAGGAACCGTGGAGAGATTAAAACCACATTCATTGCAGAATTTGCTGCCTTCAGGGTTGATTTTTGAACATTTGGGGCACTTCATATTCAGTTCTCCAAACCCAGTTTTTCCAATTCATTCAAATCCCAGGTAAGATCCATCTCTTCAAACATGGTTTTTGCCTTATCAAGGTATCCAGGAGCTGTGGTGCCATTTAGCTGCTTGTATCTGCTTTGAGGGGAGGACAGATTTTTACCCACTTCAAAATAGGTGCGGGCAAGATCAGGTCTGGCATCAAGGGCTTTTCCTGATTTGATAGATTTTGAATACCATTTCAGGGCTTTTTTCTGTTTTTTGATTAACCAGTAATATTTTCCGATCAATCGATATGCTTTAGTTCTATTAATCGCCAGATTTTTAAATTTTTTAGCTGTAGTTTTGGAGCTGATTTCAGCAGTTTTCTGAAATTTTGATAAAACAGATCGATTGCTTTGATTTAAAGCTGTTTCATAGGCCTCAACATCAAACAGCAGTCTAACAGAAAAGTAATTGGACATTGCATATGGCGCACTTATTTTTTTTTGTAATACAATCTGTTCAGCCTGAGAAATCAAGTTTTCTGCAATTTCAAAATCATTCAAATAAATATGCGCTTCAGCTTTTAAACTTAGGAAAGTGATTTGATAGATAAAGCCCATTTCTTTCTGACTATCTGTAGAAGACATAGCCTCCTGAGTTGCATCAAGAGTTTTAGCCAGCATTCGTTTTTTAACAAGTAGATTTGTTCTCATTAAATGAATCACACCGGTTGCCAGATTAAAATCATAGTTATTTTTAATCATTTTAAGTCTGTCAATATTTGATTCAATAATACTAAATAATCCCATTTCACATTGTGCATAAGAAAGATAGGCTGTATAAGTCACTGCTTCAAATAACGCACCTTTTTGGATGGCCTTATCAACTGTTACATCATCATATGTTTTGCATCTTTCAAAGTTGCCTGAGAAACAATCTGTAATAGCACAGAACATTTTGTATGATATTAACCTGTGGATATTTTTGTTTTGAATTGCCTTTTTCCCGGATTCAAGGATTTTATAGGCAATTTTTTTGGGAAGACCCGATAAAGAGATCAATGATCCTACGCCGGTATAGGCCTTAAAGGCATTCGTGGATTGGGCGATTTTAAACTTACATGCATGGTTGAAAGCATTTAGGCTGAAAAAAAAGAATCGCAAACTGTCGATAAAGAAGATAGACGTGCTCTTCTTATAACTCAGGTCAAAAATTTGATTATCTCTGACATTTGGTTGCTTTTTAGGGAAAAATTTTTCCAAGCCGATCAATAAAAAGAAAATGTTTTTTAGAAAGGTTATTATAATAATGATGTGGTTTGGATTGGTCCGCATATTCCACAACCTGAACGCCTCGTCAATGTGTTCGACGGTTCGGGCCCAGTTTGCTTTATTATAAAATGCAGTGGCAATATTAAATTCAAACATGGCCATTTTATCTTTGTCTACACTCTTTTGACGCTGCGCTTTATATAGCCTGAGACCTTCCTGGTAATAATTTAGTGCTTCGCTTGAAGCAGATGATTTAAGCGCCATTTCTCCGGCGTTGATAAGATAAAGTTCTGCTTTTTCCCAATCCTCAGCCTGGCTGAAATGAAGTGATAGAACACCATAAAATTCATGAAGCCTTTCATTAAAAGCCTTTTCTATTGCTTTTGCAACTTCAAGGTGAAGTTGTTTTCGTTTTTGATGTAAGATAGATGTTGATCAGCGTGCAATAATGACCCCTACATAATAAAATCAGCGTCGAATAAT
>CAZLTD010000131.1:0-15726 GCA_964562385.1 uncultured Desulfobacula sp. | reverse complement strand
TTATTCGACGCTGATTTTATTATGTAGGGGTCATTATTGCACGCTGATCAACACCATTGCTCAGGCCGATATTATTCAAGATTTCGACGGACCAGGAGGTCTTCCATACACCCTTACTGCCTCCTCTGGTCCTGGAACTGAACCCTCTATAAATCCCGGGGGTTTTGTAAGACTCGCCAACCTGAACGGAGCGAACAATAATTCAATTGCGTTTGATGAAGACCTGACACAAACAGGACCAGCCCCGGTAGGGATTCAGATGCAATTCGATTTGAGAATGTCAACTGATGCCGAAAATGCTGCAGCAGGAGGGTGCTGTGGTTCCGCTGCTGATGGTTTTGGTATAGGCTTATTTGAAACTTCAGTATATGGCAGTAGTGGATCTAATAATCCAGGTGGTTTGGCTGGAAAAGTCTGGGAAAGGCCCCAGTTTTTGAGTGCCTTTGCGATAGGATTCGATATCTTTCAGAATATTGATGAGATTTCTTTAAATTTTAATGGCACCGTTGTGGCGACAAATAACCTGCACGGATCATGGGACATCAACGATGGTACTTTCCAATCTGTCAATATTCTTCTAACCCCAAATGGGACTGATACTTTAGTGCATATGGCGATAGATGGGTATTCCGTTTTTGCAAATACTTTAGTGAGTGGAATGGATCTTTACAGTTTTCCAAATTATCGGCTAATAGCTGGAGGAAGGACAGGTGGTGCCTTTGCTAACATCGATTTGGATAATATTCGGGTAGGCAACCCTATCCCTGAACCTACAACAATTTTGTTGTTCGGAATTGGTCTTTTAGGCATGGCCGGAGTTGGCAGAAGAAAAAAATAATACAATCATAACCCAATTTTAGAGGCAGGATCAGAAATGGTTCTGCCTTTTTTCATTACCGAATATAATATACAAAGCAGACCGAACACGGTATAAATGCTCAGTTTTGTAAATTGGGGTAAAAGCGAGCAATGATAGACAATATAGTCGCTTTAGATAATCCTTAGATAGGTGTTAGTTTATTTACTTTTATTGGAGAGAATTATTTTACTGCAATGCTACTTTCGAGCAGTTTATTTATGCTTTTCAGATAATCTGTATTTGGACAGGGCTTTGACTGATGGTCAACATTTTCATCTTTTTGTTTTAAATTTTTTATAGACTCTAAAAATTCAATATTGCCAGAAACAAATAATATTGGAATGGTTGGATTTACGTTTCGAATATGGGTATACACATCCATTCCGCTAATTTTTCCTGGAAGAATATAATCCAAACTTATAAAATCATATTCGTTCCTATCAAATAGATCAATGGCAACTATACCGTTATTTGCAATATCAACCTTGTGATTGCCGGGTTCTTGCGTCAATATATTGTATTGTATATCTGAAAGCGCTGTCTCATCTTCTACGAGAAGAATATATTTTTCAAAACATAATATTTCCTTTTTTATTTCTACTTTTTCTTCATTTGTTAATTCTTTATTTATAGCTGGCAGACTGATTGTAAATTTGGTTCCTGAGTCAATTTTTGATACAACTGTAATGGTTCCTTTATGCAATTCTATATATTTTTTTACATTGGACATCCCATAACCAGTCCCCCTTATCGTGCCTTCATAGGAGTTCGTTAAATCTCTATTACCCTTTAAGGTGAAAGATGGTTCAAAAATAGTTTCCAAATACTCTTCGGGTATTCCACATCCATTATCCTCAATCTCAAAATAAATATCATTTTTAAGACAATATGTTCGTATGATTATTAAAGGATATTCAACCCTGCTTGTGGCATGGATAGAATTTTGTATTAGATTTACGAGAGCATGTTCGATCATTCCAGGATCCGCAAGTAACTCTGGTACACCAGTTTTATTTTCTTTTATCAACTCAATCCCTTCAAGATCCCTTTTTAAAAGATTTGTGACAATATCAATTTTTTCATTAATTCTGAAAAATTCTTGTTTTGGTTCCTGATCTTTCGCAAATGCAACCAGATTTTTTGTTAAATTTTTGCCTCGTATCGTTTGTTCATATATTAGTTCAAGAGTCTTTTGTGTTTCGGTATCCTTGCAATCCAAAAGAGAGAGTTCTGTGTTGCCCATTATAATGCCCAAAACATTATTAAAATCATGGGCCATTTTCCCTGCGACCTGCCCAATTAATGATAATTTTTCATGTTCAGCTAAAATTTTATTAATCCTTATCTTCTCTTCTTCAGACTGTTTTATTTCTGTGAGATCAATTGTTTGAACGATGACATTTGACACTTTTTTATTGGTATCTATGACTGGTGTAAGGACTGTTTTTATTATCTTATGAGTGGCATTTTTTACGTCAACATGATCAACCTCCCCAAAATCATAGTCCATCACAAAGCTGGCAGGTTTACCTGTTTTAAAGATGTTTTTGACAACCGGCATGAAGCCTTTCTTCTCGATAACAATATCTTTGAATAGATTATACTTCCCAACAACCTCTTCTTCAGTTGCTCCAAAGAACTCCAGGCAGGCAGGGTTTGTCCTTATAGCTGTTCCTTTTTCATCAGAAATCCACATACTTAGAGCTGACGATTCTATAATTTGATTTAAAAAATTGGTTTGTTCTTTTAGTGCCTCTTCTGCGATTTTTCGCGAAGTTAAATCCATATTGGTACCTGTTACTCGAACAGGTTTACCCGTCCTGTCTCTTGTTATTATACCTCGAGATAAAACCGGTACATAATATCCGGCTTTATGTAACAATCGAAATTCAACTTCATAGCTATCAATTTCACTTTTAAGGGCACCCCCGAAAACGGACTCAAAATAGTCACTATCTTCTGGATGTATGATCTTTTCCCAGAGCCCTGCATCTGCCGGAAGTTCGTTTGCTTCAAATCCTAGTTGAGACCACCATTGCGGCGAATAATAAATTTCGTTGCGGACTAAATCCAAATCCCAAGGAGCATCATTTGAACCTTTAACTGCTAAATTCAGTCGTTCTTTACTTTCCTCTAAATCACGGGCATGCTTAGAAGCTTGCTGTAATAGCGAATTGGCTAACAGATATGTGATTAGACTTGTTAATCCAACTGTAAGAATTAGTACGGCAACGGAAAAATAATCAACAAAGGACGCAATTTCATTGGATAGATCGCTGCATCGATTAGAAAAAGAGCGTTCATAAAAAATGAAGTCTGACTCGGTCTTTAGTATCTCTTGGAGAATCGATTGTTGCAGCTCTTTCTTATTTGTGGCCATGGCGCTGGAGGCAAGAGCCACGATGGTCTCCCCTAAAGGATTCGCGCTATAAGCATAGCCGACTAATTCTTTAATAATCGGATGCCAATAGAGAACCTTTATCCGGTTAGCAATAATTACGGCGGTTCTGTGATCTGCCTCTTTGAAAGTGCTCTCAAGTATTTGGATGAACTCTTTTTTAGATGTGGTAAATCTCATAGTCAACAGGTTACTGAATACTTTATTGTAAGACTGGGTAATGGCCATTTTTTCATAAAATATTTCTTTTGCCTGATCGTTTCTGGTATCAAGATACTCCAAGAGGGATACCTTTGCTTCTAATCGGGAAACCGTATGCGTCCTTTCAAAACGAGCAATAGCCGTTATCATGGTGAGTGTGCCCCTGGTCCATACAGAAACAAGAATCATGACCAGTAGAAGCAATCCCACAAATGACGTTTGGAGATAGAGTCGCGTTCTAATAATTTTTGGATTGGAATTGGGAAGATTTTTAATTAATTTTCTCATGCCACCTTAAAATCATACATATGAAATTTAATACAAAAACTTGAATTAAGATTAATTATCCCGACAGTCGATAATTCAAATCATGTTTAAAAAAATCGATAAGAAACATTTTATATTAAAAGATTGTGAATTGCAAAATTTTAGCGACTTTCTCATAAGCCCTTATGGTATAAATGCTCTGTTTTTCCACGCAAAGCTCAACCACAGTATATAGTGGTAATCTCATTTGTAAGGGTTCCACTTTATGCATGGTTAACCTTATTTTTCACATATTAAAAAGTGTCGATACTGGACGTTATCGCTGTTTTTTCCCTCTGTATGAAACAGCCAGGACATTCAAAAATTTGTAAAAGGGCCGGGTGATCTGTGAGCCGTCGTCAGAGCCAATTTTTTTTACAGATTTTTAATGAAACGAAGCGTCAAATGACGTGCTGTTTGAGGAGCCACTGCACCGCAGTTCACGGCATTTAGCGCAGCAAATTTAAAAGCTGTTGAAAATTGTGCTCAGACGCGAACAGATTGCCCGGCCCGGAGCTTAGATATGCCTGGCAGGATTGCCGTGCAAGTAGGGACGCCCCTTGTGGGTGTCCGCGTCAGATCCTGTACTGATGTTTTCTTATGCGGGAAGAAAATGAAATTTGAAAACACCATAATAAAATAGCCCCGGATGGGCACAAGGCCCATCCCTACACCAGTATATCGTAACATCCGGATTTTGCCGGAGGATGATTTTTCGACAATCGTTGAGGGAGTGTGTCTTCAGGAAAAATGAACAGCACTAAAATTGTGGTTTATGCAGGGCAAACCAAATTCTCCGCATTTCCTTGTCAGGGTTATAAATTTATAATCTTCAACAGTTGTCAGCCATCGATATCAACTGATGACTGACAACTGCGAACTGACAACTTTCTAAAATCAATATCTGCCCAGAATTCTCAAATTCTCGGATTTTTCTTTGAGCTGCGCCAATACGGAGGCCATTGATTCATGTTCTATATCCGCTTCGATATCCGCATAAAACATATATTCCCAAGGTTTTCCGAGCATGGGGCGGGATTCGAGTTTCACCATGTTTATCTTTTTCTCTGAAAAAATCTTCATCACTTCAAAAAGTGCTCCGGGTTTATTCCCGGTGGAAAAGATAATGCAGGTTTTGCTTGCTTTGCGTGTTCCTTTTTCCTTGGCCGCAATAATGGCGAACCGGGTATAGTTTCTGGGATTGTCTTCAATGGATGCTTCCAGAATATTCATTTTGAAAATATCGGCCGCCATTTCCGATGCAATGGCTGCAACAGACGGGTCATTTAAATCCTTTACCTGTTTGACAGCACTTGAAGTTGCAGTGACCGGGACCTGTTCTATGTCCGGATACTGGTCCAGATAATTTTTACACTGGGAAAGCGCCGGCGGGGGCCCCAGTATCTTTTTAATATCCTGTTTGGTGCTGTTTTGATGTGCAATCAAGGCATGCTTCACCCGAATGGTAATCTCACCAATAATTTTCAGATTATACTCCTGGAGCAGATCGTAGTTTTCATGGATAGAGCCGGACAATGAATTTTCCAGGGGCACGACGCCATACTGGCACTCCCCCTGCTGAACCGATGCGAATATATCCTTAAAGGTTTTCATGGGAACCGGTGTGACCTCTTCGCCAAAATATCCAAGACTCGCCTTGTGGCTGTAGGCACCGTATTCACCTATAAATGCCGCTGTCTTTGATTCTTCCGCGGTCGTATTGTTGATTATCTGGGATTTTTTCAAATAATCAAAATCAAGCTGCTTTCCCACCACCGGTGCAATGACGTAAATATCTCTTGTCAACTGCCCGAACTGTTCCGGGTAAAGGCTTTGGGGACCGTCAGACAGCGCCTGGTCCGGATTATTGTGCACCTCGATCATAAGGGCGTCTGCACCTGCAGCAACCGCTGCTCTGGCCATGGGGCTGACTTTTTCTCGAATTCCCGTGGCATGGCTGGGATCAATGATAATAGGCAGATGGGTCAATTTTTTCAGCACCGGGATGGCAGACAGATCCAGGGTGTTTCGGGTATATGGTTCAAACGTCCGTATTCCCCTTTCGCACAGGATAACGTTATTGTTTCCTTCGGCCATAATATACTCGGCAGACATCAGCCACTCCTGGATGGTTGAGGCAAGTCCCCGTTTCAGGATAACCGGCTTTCCCATTCTGCCCACACATTTTAAAAGTTCAAAATTCTGCATATTCCGGGCGCCGATCTGGACCACATCCACATATTTCATCATCAGATCGGCATGGGAGGGTGCGGTAATTTCCGTGACCACGCCAAGACCGGTTTTTTCCCGGACATCGGCTAAAATCTTTAATCCCTCCTCCTCAAGGCCCTGGAACGAGTATGGCGATGATCTGGGCTTATATGCCCCGCCCCGGAACAGGACCGCCCCGTATTTTTTAACTTCTTTAGCAATGGTCATGGACTGTTCATGGCTTTCAACTGCACAGGGACCGGCAACCACCACGATCCTATCTCCACCGACAACAACATTGCCGATCTTTACCCTGGTATCCTCAGACTTGAATTCACGGCTGACAAGTTTAAACGATGATTTAATGGCCACAGCATCAGCAACACCATCCATCTGTTTAAATTCATCAAGAGATCTGGTAATTTTACCGATAACACCGATGACATTTCTGCCGGCATCTAAAATTTCTCTTGTAATACAGCCTTCATCACTAAGCTTTGCTTTAAGTGCATCCTTCTGGATCTGGGTTATCCCGTTATCGAGTACGAGAATCATGGTTCCTCCTTTAAAGTAATCCCAAAAATAAAAAAGGCCCCGGGGAAAATCTCCAGGGCCTGAAACTAAAACGCCCCGGGTGGCTTGCGTGTCCACCCGGGGCGTTATTTAACTATTTAATAACGGTCACACCAGATGGACGGTTCTAAAAAAGAATCGTCCAAAAGTAAATGTAAAACTGTCTGTGTGTGTCATTATATTCATAATTTTTGCCTTTATTGAGCTATTCACTCTATAGATCATGGTTTATATTGTCAATACAAAACTTCAGTTGATCCCTTTTTCTTTTAAAAAGGGAACATACTCCATATCGGTTTTCATGATATGTCCCCTTAGCCAGTCCGACAAAAAAATCATCAAATCCATGGACAGTGCTGCTTTACCGTCTTCAAACTGGGTTTTAAAATCAACCACCTGTGCCACCAGTTCATCATGAGTCTGTTTGTGTCCGGCACGATCCGGGTACATATACTGCTCGAATAGATCTTCCTCATAGGAAAAATGCATCACCGTATAATCTGCAAGTCTATCAAGGATCGGCCCTGCTTCTTTGGCGCCTTTTTTCATTTTCATGGCCCGATGCAGTTCATTTACCATCCCAACCAATTGTTTGTGATGCGCATCAATCTCGCTGATGCCGGTCACCAGTTTATCTGTCCATGGCATCAGTTCAGCATCTTTTTGATCATCTATATGATTATCCCGGGTATCCTGCGAACTATCCGCATTATCGACAGACACTTTAAAAACACCGATCATGTCCCTGAGCACACTGGACAGACCAGACAGGTCCTGGGCACTCTTTTTCATATGGACGCTTCGATCGGTCATATCAACTGCCACGGTATTCACCTTGGAGATATCCTCGGCAATTTCCGATGAGACCTGGGAACTTTGGGCCACGTTCTCATTTACCTCCCCGATTCCGGTGGATGCCTGCTCAATATTTTCCGCAACTTCCGTGGCTGATACAGACTGTTCCTCAATGGCGGCAGCAATGGCAGATACAATCTCAGTAACCTCTGATATTACCACCGTAATCTGCTCGACATCTTTTACCGTATCATCTGTGGAACTTTGAATCCCTTTTATTTTCTCTTTGATATCCAGTGTGGCCCCGGCTGTCTGGCTTGCCAGACCCTTTATTTCACTTGCCACAACCGCAAACCCCTTACCGGCCTCACCTGCCCTTGCCGCCTCGATCGTAGCGTTCAGGGCCAGCAGATTGGTCTGTTCGGCAATGTCGGTAATCACTTCGGTTACCTTGCTGATATCCCTGGCGGACGTACCCAGCATCCCAACCCTTTCAGAGGCTGTGTCAACTTTTGAAGCGGCATTTTCAGTAACATCCCGTGCTCTTTCACAATTGGAGGCCACTTCCCCGAGGGTCATCTTCATCTGGCTGGCTGCATTGGCGACCATACCCAGATTTGTAGCGGCCTGCTCACTGGCAGCAGCCACCGAATCCATACTGGAACTCATCTCTTCTGCGGCTGTTGCAACAGAATTTGACCTGCCGGAAAGATCTTCCGCATCTTCTGCCATTGTTTCAGACACAGACAATAATTCTCCGGATGATGCCGTGACCGTTTCTGAATTGGCACCGATATCAACGACGATATTATTCAGCCTGGCGATAAAGGCATTAAACCATTTGGCCAGTTCTCCGATTTCATCTTTTGTATCGATATCAATCCTCTGGGTTAAGTCCCCTTCTCCTTCGGCAATGTCCTTTAAAGCAGCCACCACCGTCTTAATCGGCGTAATGATGATTCTTGCCAGTAACAGGGTAATCAAAATACAAAAAACAACCGCGATCACACTGACCATAGTGATCAGGGCCGTTGATTTGCTGATCTGAGCCTGCATCTGGCCATGCTGGGTGTCTTTTGAGGCCTGACATATTTTCTGGATACTGGCTGCATTGGCTTCCATGGCAACCTTTGCAACCTCCTGGGCCTTCATTAAATTGGCATAGCTTTGAAAAGAGGTCAGATAATTCTGAACCGCCATCTGAATACCATCCAGGGGTTTTGTTTTATCTTCATCATCTATATTCTCTTTTACCTGGGCAATCACTTTGTCAATGGCGGCTATATTTTCTGCAATCTTTTCAAAAACAGCGTCATCTTCAGTATTGATAAACTCTTTTTCAAGAATCCGTGTATTTAACAGGATCTTGGCGATTTGATCGACACCGGAAGACAGCTCGACCATCTGACCTGAAAATATCGACACATCTTCAATATAAAATTCCAGCTGCTCCTGCATCTCCTGCTGGAAAAATACAATGGCCCGCCGCATATCCTTGACAGCCTTGATCAAAGCAATATTGTTGTCACTGGACTTATCGACAAAAAAATTATTGGCCTTGTCCATTAAGTGGGTCTGTGCCGATACTACTTTTTCTATACTTTTTTTCGATTCGTCCTCTACCAGTAACGGCGTCACATCATCCACAGCAGCTTTCAGGTCTCTGTGTTCGCCTTTCCATTGTTCATATATAGAAATATTCTGTCCCTGGGCGTCGGACAACACCAACCTGAAACCTTTGGCTTCCAGAAAAGCATTGTTGATTTCAACTGAAAAACCGACCCTCTGCCGCATCTGCGAAATTTTTGATTCACTTTCATCCCGCAATTGATCATATTTTGTTTTTTGCTCGTCGCGAATTTTTGTGGTTGTTTCAAGTGCCATGCTCGCCTTTTGATCCATGTCACTCATCAGGTCATCTTTCTTGTTGGCCAAGGTGACATACTCATCAAAGGCTTTTTCGTAGGTGCTGGATTTTTTAAGAATATCCTGCGCCTGTTTTTTTATCTCTTTTGAATTTGAATTCTCAACAATACTCTGGGTCTGCCGTGTTAAGGCACCGATTTCATCCTTTACAACAGCAACGGCCTTTTGATCATTGGTCAGCACAAACCGTTTCTCATCCTGCCGGGCCTTTAAAATATGGTCCACAAGCAGCTGAAACTGATTTGACGAATCCACCTTTTCAACGACCTGGGTTAAACCAATCCTGCCGACCCAGGCTAAGACAACCAGTAGAATAAGAATAATAAAGAACCCACCTGCAATTTTCTTGGCAAGGCTAAATTTTTGAGCATTTCCCCCCCCCGAATGTCAAAGTTATCATCCTGATTAATTTAATGAATTTTACCCGGAAATACAAGTCAATAATAGGGTTTTCATTCTCTCGAATCACCGAATTTAATTCGGTATTTTTTTATCGCTTCCAGCCGCCGATCAGGTGAAGGTGAACATGAAAAATTTCCTGCCCCCCGCCCTTTTCAACATTGAACAGCAGTTTATACCCGGACACATTGACTCCCTGCTCTTTGGCCATCTGCCGGGCCACAAAGAACAGCTTTGATATGATGGCAGCGTCTTCATCTTTAATATCATTGATACTTCGGACATGCTTTTTGGGCACTAACAGCAGGTGCACCGGTGCCGCCGGATTGATATCCCTGAATACTACCAGATCATCATCTTCATACAGAAATGTGCTTGGAACGTCACCCTTTACGATTTTACAGAAAAGACAGTCATGGGGCATGAAACCCTCCTTTATTTACAATTGATCAATTTCATCCATAAGATTTTCCATGGCAGCAACAGCTTTGTCTTCAAGAAAGATGTCCGTTACACTGGCGGTGTATTCACTTTTAACGGGATTTATCTCAATAATAGCTGCACCGTTTGCTTTGGCCCGGGAGGGTATCATATTTGCCGGGGCCACTGTTCCGGTAGTCCCGATCAATATAAAACAGTCCGCCTTTTTTGTTTCATTAAAGGCATTCATACTGGCCTTTTCCGGAATGGCTTCCCCAAAAAAAATGACATCCGGTTTTAAGATTCCATCGCATTTTTTACATCCCGGCGGCAGGGTATTAAGATCGATTTGAGAAATATCATATTTTGTTCTGCATTTTAAACAGACCAGTTTTTTTAACGATCCATGAAATTCATGCACCACACGGCTTCCGGCATCATAATGCAGATGGTCTACATTCTGGGTGATTACAGCACTCAGTATATTATTGGCCTCAAGCTCAGCTAGAGCATAATGGGCTGCATTGGGTCTGACCTGCCCGAAAAGGTCATAAAAGATTTCCCGTATCACTTCCCAGGATCGTTTGGGGTTGCTGACAAAATAGGATATATCAAACGTCTGAGGATCATATTTATTCCACAACCCGTTTTTTCCCCTGAACGGAGGAATGCCGGATTCCACTGAAATACCGGCCCCGGTAAAGGCCACACACCGCCTGGATTTTTTGATTATTTGAGCTGCTTTGTCATACATACCCTTCCGCCTTTTGTCTGGTTGCCAAAAAAAAATCAAACCGCCTTTATATTAAGGGCGTCGGTAAAAAAACACCCTGGCTTTCAAGCCCGCCCAAACGGCTATAACACCTCGAACTAAACAAGATCCACTATTTCAAAGGTGTTGCTCCACAATTGAGCGATCAATAATTTATTTTGAAGAATCTGGCCGCGATTCAGCAGGACCTTCACACATTCCGAAGACTGCAGTGCGGCAACGAACAAGGCACAATAAGAGATATTGCCGGTTTTTGTCTCAACGCCTTTTGACTGACATCGGCTTTTTTTACCATAAATCAGCCCATAACCGATATCATCGGGGAATATGGTGGTTACCTGTCCTGTCACACCGGCAATGGCGCCGGATACAATGGGGACGGATGCTTTTTGGGCAGCGTTTTGCAACAGGAAACGCGTATCAATGGAATCCAGGCAATCCATGACAACATCGGCCTGTCTGACATGATCAAAAAGGTTGTCATCATCTACATAGGTTGCAAAGTGTTTTACTTTTACGTCTGAATTGACGGCATTGACCCGCTTTTTTGCCGCTTTTGCCTTGGAAACGCCGACAAGTGATTCCTGACTCAACAACTGGCGGTTTAGATTGGTCTCATCAAAAACATCCCCATCTATCAGTGTCAAATGCCCCACACCCACTCTTGCCAGCATTTCCACGACACTTCCGCCAAGCCCCCCCAGTCCGATGATAACCACCCTGGACGCACCCAGTTTTTTTTGTTCATCCAGCGAAAGTGTATCAAAATTGCGGTCATACCGCCCCTTGAGTGATGGGTCAGTCATATCAGCCGCCTCCAACAGGCGGGAACAACCCCACCCGGTCATTATTTTCCAATTGAGTCTCCCGGTTTTTTCGAACACCGTTGATGAAAATCAATTTGACAAGATCATCAGGGATGCTAAGATCCTTGATGAGTTTCCCCACGGTAGTCCCTTTTAAGACTTCATAATTTTCACTGCCCCGGGGAAGATATTTGGATAAGGTGACAAACAGTTTAAGTTCTATTTTTATCATGATTTTGAGTTTACACACCTGCTTTCAATTGATATCCTGAATTCATCACAATATGCCATAAAAAAACTGTTTTATGCAACTATTAAAAGAAAAGGCACCCCATGGAAACGGACAGTAATCAGCCCCTGACACCGGAAAAGCTGGCACAGAATCTTGCCACCTTTGCCATAGACAGGACAGATCTCAAGGAACTTTTAGCAGCTATCCCCGCAGACAGCGCCGTCAACAAAACTACCATTGAATATGAACTCCAGCTACTCAAGATCCTCAGCGTGGGCTGGGCTATCTCATTTTTTATGCCGGCCACCGACAAAAACAAAGGTGTGGTTTCCGAATTGTTCTGGGAGTCTATCCAAGAAATATCCAAAAACATCTCCAACCTGACCCAGACCACCACAGGGCAGGATATTGACTATTTTGAAATCATTAAAGAACGGTTGAATACCTATCTGGCCGTTATGCAGAAAAACCCTGAAGAGACCCAGAACCCGGCTGCGGTCATGGGACCTGCCTTTGCAGATATCTGTAGCTGCACCGGTGATGCGGTTGCCATATTAACCGGCACCAAAATGTTCACCCTGACACTGGGAGCGGTAAAAGAATATCTCAACACCGTCCGTGTGGACAATATCAAACTTAATTGACCCAGATATGCTCTGGTCTGCAAAAAAAAGTAACTGCGCTTCATGGCGTTCCAATAAATAAAACACAGGGGCCTGTTGCCCATAATCTGGAGATCTGACATGAAAAAAAATCATTTGATTGTTTCTGCGATTCTGCTTGTCTTTTTGTTTGCCTGTGCCACAGCCGGACAAAAATATATCCATGTGGATTACACCGGGAATGTGTCACAAACCGGGAACGGCACCATCGGGATATCGGCATTTAAGGATAATCGAAAAAACCAGGGCACAGGTTACATCGGGAACCGGGTATTGCTTGATAACAGCCAGGAGACCTACTTTGTCAACGGGATGGATCTGGCCCGGACATTAACACGGACCACTTCGACCTTTATTGAAAAAAAAGGATATTCAACACAAGAGATCAACGACTGGGAACTGACCCCTGAGGGGGTGTCAAATGCCGATAAAAGTATGAGCCATCTTCTGGCCGGCACCATTGAAAAATTTGAATGTAACGCCAAAAAAAGAGGCGGCCATACCAGCATGATTCTGGATATTAACCTGACGTTTTATCTTGGTGATGCGGCTGTCAATACGCTGAAAACCATCCCGGTCTCCTTTTCTCTTGAAAAAACCGAAATGACTTTCACCCGTGAAAAACTTGAAAAATTTGTAAATGACTCCATTGCCGAAATCCTTGAAAAAGCTTTGATTATTGAGTGATAGCTCCCTTTATAGTTTTGAACCCTTAACCGCTTCTACCTTTTAATACTATGACGCTAAATACCCCCCGCTCCACGCTGCTGACACCCGGGCAATTGCTGAAAACCATCATCGGTGTCAATATCTTCATGTATATTGTCAGCCTGATCTACAGCGGCAAAGGGATCACCCTGTCTTTAAACCCCCTTCACATGCTGACGCCCTCATTTGACAAATTAATATATCTGGGTGCGACCGGACGCTTGCCCATTCTCAAATTCGATTCATGGTGGTCCCTGATCACCGCCAACTGGCTTCACGGCGGTCTGCTCCATATCCTGTTTAACATGATGGCCTTAAAAACCGTGGCCCCTCTGGTCATGAAAGAGTTCGGCCTTTCCAGGATGTTTATAATTTACACCCTTTCCGGTGTGGTAGGATTTATGTTTTCCTTTTTGGGGAACACCACGGTCACCATCGGTGCTTCCGCCGGGCTCTGCGGCCTTATTGGTGCGTTATGGCATTTTGGCAGATCCAGGGGCGGTCATTGGGGAGACGCTCTCTACAAACAGACAAGCGTCTGGTTAATTACGCTGGGGCTTTTTGGATTTGCTCTGCCCAACATTGACAACTGGGGACATGCCGGCGGTTTTATCGGCGGCATTATTTTGGGGTGGCTGCTGAAATATAAAGAAAAACGAATCGAGAATGCTTTTGACCGTTCTATTGCCGTTTTATTTGCAGTCATCACGGCATTTTTCCTGGGAAGAAACGTGTTATCCGGATTTACGGGGATCTTTCTTTAGACTGGTCACGGCGTATTCCGGCCGGCTCGAAAGGCCAGAAGATTTTCAAAATGTTTTCTCAGCTGGTCAAGCTGATTTTTCGCACTTGTGAAATCTCCTGATTTTCCAAAACTCTCAAGTTTTGCTGCCGTATCGGCCATGGGCAGGGATCTAAGATTTGCCGCCCCCCCCTTTAATGGAGTGGGACTGGATTTGAACCTCTTTACCATCACGCGCTTTAACGGCACTATCAAGCAGAACCAACTGGCTTTTCACGGTATCAAGAAACCCGTCCAGAACTTCAAGAAAAAAAGCCTCATCACCCTGAAATTCTTCAAGCGCCTGATCATATAGTATTATATCATCAAGACAGGTTTGTTTATCCTGCGGCAGATAATAGTTATAGGTCCCTGATACCTCACCTGTTCCCTGAATCCATCTGCTGACCGTACTGATCAAAATTTCACGCGTCAACGGTTTGGTGATATAATCATCCATTCCCGCATCAAGGCATTTTTCCCTGTATCCTTTTATGGCATGGGCAGTCATGGCAATAATCGGAACTCTTTTTTTGCCGGATTCGATTTTCCGGATGGCCCGGGTGGCTTCATACCCATCCATTACAGGCATCTGGATATCCATCAAAATCACGTCAAATGACTGGGTTTCATACAATTGGACAGCCTGTTTGCCATCGTTTGCCAGAGAGACATGAAACCCCGCACTTTCCAATTGTTTAACCGCCAGCTGCTGGTTGGTAAGATAGTCTTCCACCAATAGGATTCTTACATTTTTCCGGCGTTCTTCCGCAAGCGTGTGCCGGGTGACCAGTTTTTTAGAAGACAGGTGCGGCGTGGCTGCATTACCCAGCACATAATTGATAAATGCTTTTAACTCCTGCTGGCGGACCGGTTTGGTTAAATAACCGTCTACGCCTATTTTCTTGCACTCTATCCCATCGCCCAGCTTCCCCAGGGCTGCCAGGACAATCAGCGGTGTCTTGCCATATGCCGGTATGCTGCGGATTTTTTCAGGCAATCTGAATTCATTTATACCCGGCAATGAATAATCGATCAGGATCACATCAATCTGCCTTTTTTGATCACTGAACTTTTTGAGTGTCACAAGCGCATCTTCACCTGTTGCCGACGTAATGGACCGACATCCCCAGGATGCCAGATAACGCGAAAGAATATCCCGGTTGCTTTTAGCATCATCTATAATAAAAACCATTAAATCTTTAAAATCAGTCTCCGGTATCTGTGATGGGTCTGATGTATCCGGCTGCCTGGAAAATTCAAGTTCAAACCAGAATCGTGTGCCCCTGCCGGGATCACTTTGAAGCCCGATTCTGCCACCCATTTTTTCCACCAGCATATTGGCAATGGTGATGCCCAGTCCGGTGCCGCCGAACTTCCGGGTGGTGGAGCCGTCCGCCTGTGAGAAGCTTTCAAATATCCGTTCCTGTTTTTCTAAAGGGATACCCAGGCCCGTATCTTTTATCGTAAATCTGAAAACAGCTTTCTGCTCAAACGTATGGATTGTTTCCCCTTTTACGACAACTTCACCCTCTTGGGTGAATTTAATGGCATTACCGATCAGATTAACAAACACCTGCCGCAGTCTGCCCGGATCTCCGATCAGCATCGTGGGGGCTTCCGGGTGCGCCTACCCCCAATCTTAGACCACGGGACTGGATTTCTTAGGTGGAAACA
>CAZLTD010000130.1:0-15816 GCA_964562385.1 uncultured Desulfobacula sp. | reverse complement strand
ATGGCTGTTGTATCAGTATGAAAAACAGGTGGAAACACGTTTTGTTCTCCATGATACCGAAGCCAAAGAGGTGTCGGATTTTTATAAGTATCATTCGTATAAGGTTGCCGGGGGCACCAAGGTTTTTACCGCGTTCAAGCTGGTGAATGAAATAGTTGAGCGTGAGAATCTTGCGCGAGATTACAATATCTACGTGTTTCACGGCACTGACGGTGATGACTGGGATAAAGAAGGTAAGCAGACGCTTGCTGAGATTGAAAAGATGCTTGCATACGTCTCACGGATCGGCGTGTCAATTGTTGAACACTCCTATGTTGGATCAAAACAGACGGAGGTAGAAAAATATCTTAAATCCTCCGGCATATTGGAGAAACACAGCAATCACATCAAATTGGATGTCATGGCCGAAAATGCAGATGACTCAAGGATTATTCAAGGCATAAAAAATCTTATTTCTTAAAAAAGGTGCTTTTGTGACCTGAAAGCGAGATCATAATGGAACTTGTAACCCAGCATGTCAAAGGCATTATGGAAGAGTGCAAGAAAAGGGCACGTGATCATGGTCTTACCTTTGACGATGAAACCCTTGAATACGTCGTTACGAACCGGGATATGATCGAACTGAGTCCTAAAATCATGATTCCAACCCTGTATGATTACTGGGTGCATGACGTTAAGGTTCTGTCCGGTAAGGGGATGTATGAGGCTTATCCTTCCAACCCTTACGAAACAGTCATCAATACACGCCCTGCCATTTCGTACTATAACGACAACAATCCCGACTGGCTCAATGTCATGATATTTTACCATGTTTTGGGGCATATCGATTTTTTCCAGAACAATCTGTTTTACAAAAATACTTGGGATATTGATTTAACCGGTCAGGCCCTGGCCGATAAAAGACTAATAGCCCAGTTGCGTGCTGAAAAAGGGCGATGGCTCGATTATGCCATTGAGTTCTCCCGCGGTATTGATAATCTGGTGGGATACCACAGAGAGTTGAACCGGAACCTTAATGCAGAAAAGAAACCCAAAATGACAAAGGTTGATTTCTACTTTGACATTTTTCTTCAAAGAGTGAAAAACGTTGCGCAGCATGAATATTTAAAGGAGATGACACGATACAATCAATCCCAAAAGTCAGGAGAAGATTTCTTTTTACCGGTTATTGGCAAGTATCCTGAATTTGAAGAGTTATTTAAAAAAGAGCTTAAATTGACGGTAAAACCAGATCTGGATGTAATGGAATACATAGCGAAATATTCCTCTTTTTTAAAAGAGGATCAAAATGTATGGATAAAATCAGTCATGCAGATTGTCCGAAATACATCCATGTATTTTCAGCCTCAGATACGAACAAAAATTATGAATGAAGGCTGGGCAAGTTACTGGCATGAGTATTTGTTCATGCGGGATGACAGAATTAGCGGGCATGAGGTGGATTACGCTAAAATCAATGCCAGTGTCACATCGATGCCAAAGGTTGGACTAAATCCGTATGCTCTTGGTATGAGGCTGTTTCAGCATCTTGTGGATATGGAAGACAGAGGGTGCTATACTTTTGATTATATGCTTTTAAAAGATGAAGTTAAAAAAAGCAAATATGATACAAAGAAGAAATCCGGCCCGGATTTTATTTTGGATGTTCGCGAAAATTTTAATGATTATACCTTTGTGAACACCTTTATTGACCAGGAATTCATTACAAAGCATGATCTTTTTGTGGCTGGAAAGCGGTTTAATAATCAGAGAATGACCTGGCAGTATTATATAAAATCAAAGCGGGCACAGGACTATAAACAGATGGTTATTGATACGCTTTACCATCCACCGGAGATTTTTGTAGACCAGACAAAAACCAAAGACGGTGTCCTGTACTTAAACCATATATTTGAAAATAAACCGCTAAAACCCGACTTTATAGAAAACACAATGATCGGTATAGAGTATTTGTGGGGGGGACCGGTACACCTTGAAACCAGCGAACCTGGGTCAAAAATGCAGGCAAAAGCTAATTATGCTAATTTTTGGGACCCTGCTTCATCCAAAGGACAGGCAAAAAAAACAGAAGAGATAACGTGGAAACGAATGCTCTATGTCATTGAGAACCGTAAACTACATAAGCGGGAGGCATAAGCGATATGGATAAAAATTCTTCTCAAAAGCCATCCATAGACCAGACCCTTGATCTGCTTGATAAAAATATTTCTGATTACCAGCGTTTCAAACCCATTCCGTTTGATTCTTTTTTGGATTTGCTGACAGAGGATCCATCTAAAATATTACGGAACATTTTTCAAGCGTTTCACGATATGATCAAAAATTATGTGGATGAATCCGGGTTTTCACCCGAGGAAAAATCGGATCAGCTCAATTTTACAAAATTTGAATGCTCCAGACTGTTTGTCGAGGGGTCGGAAAATCCTTATTTTCCGGACATGTTGTTTGCCAACCGCTTTATGAAACAGATGGAATATCTGCGTCATGGCGCGCAACAGAACAGAATATATATTTTTTACGGACCTCATGGGTGCGGGAAAAGTACTTTTTTAAATAATCTTTTAAAAAAATTCGAGCTATATGCAAATACCGAAGAGGGGAGACGTTATGAGATTGTCTGGCGTCTGGATATTAAAAAACTTCAGGATAAGGATAAGACTTTAACGGTATCGGCATTTGAAAAATTGATTCATTATGTGGAGCATGGAGAAGACCAGCGTATTAAAAAAGAGAATGAGGGCAGTGTCCCCGCTAAAAACGAAGGTGAGTACATTGAAGTACCATGTGCATCGCATGACAATCCATTTCTGGCAATTCCCAAGGATCAGCGGCGGTTGATTCTTGATGAGCTGATTAAAAACGATGAATTTAAATGGCGTCTGTTTACAGAAAAAGAGTATGAATGGGTGTTTAATGAAGAGACATGTACGGTTTGCTCATCCATTTATCACTCTTTGCTTGAAAGACTGGGGTCTCCGTCTGAAGTTTTTAAGATGCTCTATGCCAGACCCTACCAATTTAACCGGCGGCTTGGGAACGGTATCAGCGTATTCAACCCGGGAGACAAACCCCTTAAACTTAATATCTATTCAAACGATATGCTGCAAAACAGAATAAATTTGCTGTTTCAGGACAGCAATCTGATCAATTATCTCTATTCCCGGTTTGCCAAAATTAACAATGGCATTTACGCCTTAATGGATATCAAATCCCACAATATTGAACGCATGGTGGAACTTCACAATATCATCAGTGAAGGACTTCACAAGGTTGAGGATATTGAAGAGCGCGTGGATTCGCTGTTTTTTGCCCTGATGAACCCTGAGGATAAGCGCAGTATCAGGGATTTTCCTTCGTTTGAAGATCGAATTCAATATATCGATATTCCCTATGTCCTTGACGTCAATACGGAAGTTAAAATTTATCATAATATTTTCGGGCGTCACATTGACGGATCGTTTCTGCCCATGGTTCTTGAAAATTTTGCACGTTTGATTATCTGTACCCGAATAGGTAAAAGGTCCCAGGCGTTGACCGAATGGATTAAGGAACCGGCCAAATATAAGAATTTCTGTGATGAACAGCTGATGCTTCTTAAAATGGAACTATTTTCAGGAAAGGTGCCAAAATGGCTGGAAGAGGGCGATGTTAAGTCTTTAGATAGCAAGATGCTAAAAAAAATAATTTCTGAATCGGAGATCTATGGCAAGGAGGGACTGTCCGGACGGGATTCGATAAAAATTTTTGATCAGTTTTATTCAAAATATGCAAAGGAAGACCGCCTGATCAATATGCCGGATCTGTGCACTTTTTTCAATAAACTGGATGATCAACCCAAACGGATGATTCCCCAGGGGTTTATTGAATCATTGTTAAGAATGTATGATTACGGCGTTCTGCAACAGGTCAAGGAATCACTGTATTACTATAATGAAGAGCAGATTGGTCTGGATATTAAAAATTACATCTCGGCAGTAACAAATGAAATAGATTCCATAATCAACTGTATATTTACAAAAGAAGAGATCCATGTCACGGAAGCCTTTCTTGAAAGTATAGAAAACCGTCTGCTATCCGAGAACATGGACAAGAAACGCCGGCAGGATATCCGCAACGATGTACTGAAACAGTTTACCACAAGAACGCTTTCCCATGAAATCATGATAGAGGGAAAAAATATAACTGAAACCAGGTTGTTTGAATCCCTTTATGAACGGTATGTTCATAATTTGAAAAAAAGGGTCTTAGAACCTTTTATTGAGAATGAAAATTTCAGGAATGCCATCAAGGATTTTGATACTGATAAATTTAAAACCCATGATAAACGCATAAAAAGAGATGTGACTTTTCTGCTGGAGAACCTGTGCAATAAATTTGGATATACCATGCAGGGTGCAAACGAAGCCTGTATCTATGTCATTGATAATGATCTGCCTAACAAGTTTAAATAGTGTTTGGCCGAAAACTCACCCATCTGCTGCGTTGCTGCAAAATCCTGCAATCCTCATGTACAGAAGTACACTCCGGTTTCAGGATTTCTTGTGCCTTGCATATGGACAACTTTTTGACCAAACACAGGTGTTCGGTCAGGCACTAAATAGTTTTTTTCAATGCCGATGTGATTGGGTCTTAAAAAATTGAAGCACTGTAGATATAAAAAAGACTGGTAGTCTGCCGGTTGCAAGAATTATTTCTTGATTCTTTATCTTACTTCCTTTAAACAGAGACTTGTTTTTGTAAATTTCAGGGGAAAGTTACTACAGAGCCCTGATGACCTTAATTTTGGGATTCCATGGAAAAGCAACTCGTTAAACAGATTCAGGATTTAAAAAGCACATACGTTATTGCGCCCGCAGACGGTTCGCATAAACCATACTTTATCTCGCAGTTATTTAAAGCAACTGATAAAACTATGGTTGTGGTGGTTAAGGATTCCAAAACAGCACAACAGTTCTTAGATGACCTTGCATTTTTTTTACCCGACAAAAAAGACAGGATCCTTTTTTTTCCCGGATACCACATCCTTCCCTTTAAGTCTTTGTCCTATCATAAGGAAACATCTACGAACCGGGTTGCAGCATTGTCAAAGATACTTGACCCTTCGGGCGTTCCTTTTCTGGTTGTTACCGTTGTTGATACCATACTTCAAAAACTGCTGCCCAAATCGGTATTAAATGATTTTGCAGAACTGGTGCTGGCCAATGAGGACCTGGACAGGGACTCTTTGATCATCAAGCTGGACAGTTCCGGCTATACCAGGACAGGTCTGGTCGAGGATCCTGGAGAATACTCGGTTCGCGGGGGCATTATAGACGTTTTTGTTCCGGGAGAATCACATCCGTTCAGGATAGAGTTTTTTGGGGATCTGGTAGAGTCCATACGGTATTTTTCCCCCTATACGCAAAGAGGAACAAAGGAGTTGTCCGAAGCTGTCATCATACCGGCGACAGAGACCATTATCACCCAGCAGACCCAACCCCATATTCTTGCAAGGCTGAGGCAGGCAGCAGGACTGGCTGGACTTGAGGCATCCAGAACCCGGGAATATGTTAATAAAGTAAGACAATTTGGCAGGTTCCCCGGTATTGAGAGCTTGCTGTCTGTTGTATATGAAACTTTGGATACCTTTTTTGATTACGCGCCAAAGGACACTTTATGGGTACTGGATGATCCGGACCATCTTAAATTATGTGCCTGTGATGCCGAACAGAAATTGCTGGCTAACTATCAGAATACTGCGGCGGAAAATCTTCTTTGTGTGAATCCCGGTTCAATCAGCATTTCCTGGGATGATGTTGACGGTTCGGCTTTCGGAGCATCGCATCTTTGTTTTATGCCGTTTAGAAAACAGGATGGCCTGTCAGATAAAGCCCCGTACGTTTTTGATTATAATTATACGGATAATGTCGATCTGAGCGGACTATTAAAACGTGGTACAAATCATGATTATCCCCTGGCACCTCTGATAAAATGGATTGAAGATCAACAGTCACATGGTCGTTCTGTTATTTTTGTGATCAGTCAGCAGACCCAGGCAAAAAGACTGCAATCCTTGCTACAGCCATATGGCATTGAGCCTTTAACACTTTCATCGCTAAATGATTTCACTGTACAAAATAAAAATACCTTCATAATTATAGGGTCATTGAATTCCGGTTTTACGGTTGAAGGACAGCCATTTGCGCTTGTCACTGAAAATGAAATTTTCGGCAAAAAGAGAATACGGCGGGTTAAATCAGGCAGGCGTGACATTCAGACAGAGTTCATTGCGCCCGAAGAGCTCAAAAATGGAGATTTCGTTGTTCACCTGGAACATGGGGTCGGGCAGTATCAGGGTCTGTATTCTCTCAAGGTAAATAGAATTTCCCAGGATTTTATCCTTATTCAGTACCAGGACGATGATAAACTCTATCTGCCGGTGGATCGCATTGAAATGATCGGTAAGTACATCGGCGTTGATGGCTATACACCAACACTGGATAAAATTGGCTCAAAGGCCTGGGAAAAGTCAAAAACAAAAGCAAAGCAGGAGGTTGAGAAACTGGCAGCCGATCTCCTTGATTTGTATGCAAAAAGAAGGGTCAATCAAGGTTTTGCATTTAGCAGACCGGACAATTATTACAGTGATTTTGAAACAACATTTCCCTATGAAGAAACCCGGGATCAGTTAAAAGCCATTGATGATGTCCATCTTGATATGGAAAAATCCACCCCCATGGACCGCCTGGTATGTGGTGATGTTGGCTATGGAAAGACGGAAGTTGCCATCAGGGCCGCTTTTAAAGCCGTCAGTGACGGCCAGCAGGTGGCCGTTGTCGTACCGACAACGATTCTGGCGGAACAGCATCTTTCTACGTTCCGGGAACGGTTTGAAAATTATCCGGTAACCATTGAATGCCTGTCACGGTTTAGATCAAGAAAGGAACAGCTGAAAATTGTCAAGGATATGCAGTCCGGTGTCGTCGATATTGCCATCGGGACACACCGACTATTGCAAAAGGACATTGATTTTAAATCACTGGGCCTTTTGATAATTGATGAGGAACAACGATTTGGCGTTAAGCATAAAGAGGCATTAAAAAGAAAACGCAGTTCCATTGATGTTCTGGCGCTTACCGCCACACCGATACCCAGAACCCTTCATATGTCTCTAACCGGAATGCGCGATATCAGCGTTATTACCACGCCGCCGGCTGACAGACAGCCAATTATTTCCTATATATCCAGTTATGAGGATACCGTGGTTAAAGACGCCATTAACCGGGAGATTGCCAGAAAAGGCCAGATATTTTTTGTGCATAACAATATTAAAACGATTAATAAAGTAGCCCAGAATCTACAGACCCTGATGCCGGATGCCAGAATAGGAATCGCCCATGGCAGATTGTCTGAAAAGGATCTGGAAAGCGTGATGCTCAAATTTTTGAATTTTGAAATTGATATCCTGGTGTGTACCACCATCATCGAATCAGGTCTGGATATACCCTCTGCCAATACAATGATTATCAACAAGGCTGAAAGGTTTGGATTATCCCAGATATATCAGCTTCGCGGAAGGATAGGGCGGGGTGATTATCAGGCGTATGCTTATCTATTTATCAGTGATGAAAGCCGCTTGACCAAAGATGCCAAAAAAAGATTGTCAGCACTGATGGAGTACAGGGATCTTGGATCAGGGTTTCAGATTGCCATGAAAGATTTACAGATCCGGGGTGCAGGAACGGCTTTGGGGGCGTCGCAGTCCGGGCATATTGCTGCGGTTGGCTATGATATGTTCTTGAAACTTCTTGACCAGGCGGTTCATGATTTAAAGGGAGAAGATGTGGTTGAGCCCCTTGAACCTGAAATTAATGCAAGCATGTCTTCGGGATTTCCAGAGTCATACATCGAATCGGTTGAGCAGCGGCTGACCTTATACAGGAGATTGTCACGGATCAGCAGTGTCTCTGATATTTCGGACTTTAAAAAAGAGTTGATTGACCGGTATGGGAAATTGCCCCAGGAAGCTGAAAATATGCTGATAAAAATCATGCTCCGGGTATATTGCATTCATGCAGGGGTTCAGCGTCTTGATTTGAATCCAACGAGCCTGACACTAACATTTTCAATGGCACACCGGCGCCGACCACTACCTAATACCGATACGATGCTACTTGGAAAATTTAATTTTCAATATGTTAAGAAAAACAGTATTAAGATAGCCCTTGCCAGAAAAAGGAGCGCCATCTCCCGCTCTTTGCTTGAAACACGCCAGATATTAAAAGAAATTACATGATGCTGTACCTGACTCTTGGTAATCATGGAATGAATCGGCAAGATTTCTTTATGAAAAATCCGGGCAATTATGTAATCAGATTGAGTCCTGCCTGTCTGGCGTATTCCACTGCCGCATGAAACTCATCAATGGACACAGGACGACTTAATTTTTTAACCTTTAAGGCATCCCCAGCCGGATAGTACTGGGACATGATATTAACAAATGTACTGCCTGATACATGGTCTTTTAAAAAATCCATAATTTTTTGGGTACCTGCCAGCCTTTCCGGCAATGCAAGATGCCTGACTAAAAGACCTTCTTGTGCCAGGCCGTTATTGTCCAGTGACAAGTCGCCAACCTGACGGTGCATTTCAATGACGGCGGCTTTGGCAACTTTTGGATAGTCAGGTGCCCTGCATGCCATATCAGATACAGCACTGTCCCAGAATTTAAAATCTGGCATATAAATGTCGATAATGCCATCCAGAATTTTCAGTGTTTCAAGGCTTTCATATCCGGAACTATTATATACAATCGGTAGCGTTAAACCGTGCTCTATGGCGATTTCAAGATCCTCTAATAATTGCGGGATAACGTGCGTCGGCGTAACCAGATTGATATTGTGACATCCGATTTTTTGTAAATGCAACATAATGGAGGCAATCTGCCCTTTACCGGCTGTGTGACCCTCCCCCAGGATACTGGTTTCCCAATTCTGACAAAAACAGCATTTAAGATTGCAATGGGAAACAAAGATGGTTCCGGACCCATGGGTGCCCACAAGTGGCGGTTCCTCCCCAAAGTGAGGCATATAAGAAGAGATAACGGCATCCAGGCCTGTTCTACAAAACCCGGTATCCCCAGACCGTCTGTCAATTTGACAATTGCGCGGGCAAAGCGTGCAACAATTGAGTGTTTTGCCTGCCAAAGCGATCTTTTTAGAAAGCAGGCCTTTTTTCTTGGTTGCGATGTATCGTGGGGTGAATTTCATAATTTTTATAAATTATTTTTTTTATTTCTTTTATTTTTTAGAAGATTAAATATAATAAGTCAAAATCTATTCTGTCAAAAAAATATGTGTTTAGTAATCTCAATTTTCCAAGAAAGGCGAAATTATGAAAACAACACTCAAAAAAGAATCGTTTCTCTTAAAAAAATTCATCACTATTCTAAACGAGGCGAGCATCCCTCTTGAAATTATAGATTCTACAGGAAATCAGTACAAAACGCAGCAGGAGGGCATCCGGCACCAACTCCATATTAAAAACTCCAAATTTGTGAATTCGCTTATCGCCCCGGACGCGTTTTCTCTGGGCGAAGCCTATGTAAGAGGGTACTTTGACATCACCGGAAGCATCAGGGAACTTTATGAACTGATGTGCGACAAAATTTTAAGCTTGAATCAGCGAAAAAATATTGTCTCTTCCATTACCGGTTTTTTTGTAAAAGACCGGGATAAGGAAAAACAAAATATTGAGTACCATTACAATGTTCCCAGCGAGTTTTACCGGCTGTTTTTGGGCAAAACCATGGGATATACCTGTGGTTACTATGCTGGAGACAGTGCCACAATGGATGATGCACAAAATGAGAAGATGGATATTATATGCCGTAAACTTAGGCTTCAGCCCGGAGATAACCTGCTGGATATCGGGTGCGGTTGGGGTAATTTCGCCATTTATGCAGCCAAAAATTATGGTGTCCAGGTAACTGGTATTACACTGAGTTCCGAACAAAAAAAATACGCCGAGGACTGGATCAATAAGGAGGGTCTCAAAGAAAAAATCAAAATCAAGATTTTAAATTACAGAGATCTGGGGTCAAAAATATTTGACAAGATCTCTTGTGTCGGCATGTCTGAACATGTCGGTAAGAATAATATGGCCACATTTTTCAAAACCGTTCACAACTGCCTTAAAACAGGCGGTTTGTTTATGCAGCACACGATCACAACTAATACGGTGCGAAAAAAGGGGTATGAAAATTCTTTTTTAGATAAATATATGTTTCCCGGTGGAGAGCTTATGTTTGAGCATGATCTTGTCAACCTGGCATCTTCTGCCGGGTTTGAGCTGATTAATGCGGAAAATTTCAGACCCCATTATGTTAAAACACTGGATGACTGGATTGTCAGGATGGAAAAACATAAAGAGAGCCTTCTTAAAACCGTATCAGAGAATATATATCGTATTTACCATGTGTTTTTTATCGGCTCCCTGATTTCGTTTCAAAAAAAAGAGATCGCATTGTTTCAAAATCTTTTTTACAAGACCGATGAAAATCGAAAGGGAACCGACATGTTTTTAAGTCCGTATTCAAAAAATGAAACACGCATTACCTGATATCGACAGGTTCGAGCGCATTGTCTTTAAACGGAAGGATGCCCTTGTCCTGTTGCTTTCATTTTGTTCGAAATTGCTTGAGCCCCGTCATATAGGGCTATTGTACGGCACTGACAAAAGTAATATTACCTACCTGCCACCTGGGAAATGGGATCGCGGCGTGATGCACAAATTCAATGGTGCCGGCGTCAGCGGACTTGTTTTGAAATTTTTCGGGAAATGGATTGTCAAATACAAAGGACTTTCACCCGTAAGGCTCTACCGGGAAAATTCTTTTGGTGACAAACTGGATAATGAAGGAATTATTCCATATGTGTTGCGCAAACACAGCGATTTCTATGGCAGGGGCGTTAAAATACTTATCATAGACAACTTACTTGATATACCTGAAAAGCCTTTTGAAGCTTACTCACAAACATCAATTATATCCTACAACGGGAGCCGGTTCAGATCTATTGAGAACCTTAAAATCAATAATGCAATAGTGCAGCAATTTGATTCTCAAAATTTCGTTTCAGCCTATGTACCCGATTATGGTGCTATCGTTTTTAACACCGTCAATGAGGAACTGCTGCAAAAAACGAATGGAAATTTTACCCATGAAGCAAATTTAAAAAAAAGATTGGATACACTGATCGCCGCCATTGAGATGGCTTCTCTTGCACATGTCGGTCGTGCTAAGGGGAAACAGGCGGCAAATATCATCTGGCATAAAGAAAAAAAATTGAGACGTACTGCTTTTCAACTACAACAGAAAGAAATTGAGCTTAAAGCCCAGAAAAGCTATTTGAGAGCGGTTGGAGCGGTTACTGAAAAACAATTGAACATGGAGGCTGTCAACATACCGGATGGTGTGTATGCATTCATGGATATGGTGGGATCTGCAACGATCCGAAAGAACTTTATTCCCAGGGATTATTTTTTTGTATTGAATTTATGTCATCAAATCGCAGCGGATAATGCCACCCGATTTGCCTGTCGGGTTGATAATTTTATAGGTGATTGTGTTTTTATACAAAATGCTTCCCCGTTTGATTCCGGGCAATCTTCCTCTGCAATCGATATTCATAGCAGGTTGATGCTGATGATATTTGCGCTGGCTTCCATTACTAATCAAATTCATTTGTTAAAAGCAGGAGAGCATCCGCTTGACAGGAACGGTGTTGCTAAAAAATTGATTGAACAGTCAAAGTCTGATGTGGGTTTCAGGGCCGGTATTGAAATCGGGGCCGCCATGATTGGACCGCTTGGCAGCCAAAAAAGAAAAATTGTTACGGCCATTGGGAAATCGGTAAACAATGCTTCCCGTCTTGAAAGCAGTGGAATACAGGATCAGATACATATTAGTGAAACGGTTATGGATATCCTGGAAAAATCAGTGATATCCCAGGATAATCAGTTGCTGTGGCGACTTTTATCGCAGCCGCTGGTTCTTGACGCAAAAGAGAGACGTATCTCATTTTTTGATGCCTATCAGCAATATTTTGATCTTGGGGCACCCGTATTTACGCAACGGGGAGATGTTTCTTACAAGGAATTTTCCAGTACAAAAACGTATTTGCTGAAATGCATCCCTGAAAAGAAGAGATAAAATTTTATTGGCCCGCAGATTTGATAAAATCATTGGTATGGTTTTCAAGCTGTGTCATCATCTGTTTTGTATTTCTTCCGGGTTTCCCACTGCCTATTGTTGTATCGTCGACCTTCACTACAGGGACAATTCCTTTGTTGGTGCCGGTGATGAAAACCTCATCCGCAGATAACAGCTCCTCAAGAAAAACCGGTTTTTCCTCTATTTTAAATAGCGGTTCTGATAAAGAAAGAATTGCCTGGCGCGTTATCCCTTTTAATACATGATCCCGGGGGGTAATCAGAATATCATTTTTGAAAATGAACAGGTTGCTCGTTGTGCCTTCAAGGACCTGGCAGTTACGGTTAGTATATAGGGCTTCAATGGCATTTTTTTTGGCGGCCTTTTTCAAGGCCATGGCCGCTGGGATATACGATGTCACCTTTGCATCGGGCATCGGTCTCTCCTGCAGGTGTGTTATGACGAAAACACCATCCTTATACCAGGTGTCGGGCAGTGCTGTAATGTCGGTCAATAGAATGATCAGGCGCGGGGTTCCCTGCGGCGTAAAAAAGTCGTTACTGGACCCACCGGTTATAACAATACGAATATTGACTTCATCAACGGGTTGGTTTTTATCAAGCGTTTGAAGCACATATTGAATGATTTCATTATTCGACCAGGGCAGTGTCAGTCCAATTTCCAGGGCTGACCGCTCAAGACGATATACATGTTCTTTTAAAAAAAAGGGTTTGCCCCGGTATGTCCGCATAATATCACAGATACCGTATCCTCGTAAAACGGATAAGTCAGTCACCGGAATCACAGCTTGATCTTCTGGTACAAATTGCCCGTTTACAAAATAAGTTTTCATGAATACCCTCATTTAGTATCATTGATTTAACCTCATCAATATAGTACTAAAGTAGGGTTTGCACAAGGATACTCGAAAGGAATAATCAATCGTATGAGTCTTATTCAGGGAATTAAATATAATATTAAAGGACTGTTGTTTGCCCTAAAAAGCCCAAAACTTTTGATGCTTGGGTTATTAAGATTTTCCATCGTCCTTTTGTTAACATTAGGATTCATCGGTATGGTAATTTTCTGGCACGACGATATTTTAAACTTGATCTGGAAAATGCCGGAAAAAGGAATGCTGGTTTATCTATGGACACTTGTGTCCTGGATGGTTCTTCTCGGGCTTGGTGTGATTTCCATGCTTATAGCATATCTTGTTTCTCAACTGCTGTTCTGTGTGTTTATTATGGATTATATGTCACGAATCACAGAAAACATGGTGTTGAATAATAAAGTGGATACGGATCCGGAATCCTACATGACACTGTTTGTCTATTTAATTAAACAGGAAATTCCCAGGGCCATTATACCCATCGTCATCTCTTTTATAATACTGGCGTTGAGTCTGTTCACGCCGCTCAGCCCTGTCATTGTCGTTGTCTCTTCCATCGCTGCGGCCGTATTTCTTGCCTGGGACAATACCGACCTGATACCTGCACGGCGTATGATTTCCTTTAAGGAGCGGTTTGACTTTCTAAAAAGAAATATTTTTTTTCATATTGGATTCGGCCTGCTGTTTTTAATACCCTGGGCAAATATTTTGTTTCTGTCATTTGCACCGGTAGGGGCCACTTTATATTTTATCGATCACGAAAAAGGGTAGCGCAGACCTCAGCGTTGCAAAAGCTGTGAAGGTTTCAACTTCAAGGCATCAATGCTGAAGCTGTAGGGATCTACCGCAAAGTATAGATAACGAAAAAGATGGAGCCTTCACGGCTTTCCCTTTGGGTAAAAAATATTACAGAAAAACATTCTTTTCATTATTGCATTTGGAGTGGATTCATGGCCAGTATAGGAAAATACTCAAAGCGGTATGATAGTAGCACTTTTGCATTATTGGGGTATATAAATTTATGCAACGTTGAGGTAAATGGTTTATGGAAGTATTCAGTAAACATATAACACAGGCCAGGTCTGACCCAGAAGTTGAATCGTCACCAAAAGACGAAAAAAAGATCTGTTGCGCTCTTTGCATGCATCCTATTGCAGAACCGGAAAGTCAGATAGCCATAAATGGTTCATTTCGTCATGTTTTTGCAAATCCCCATGGTTATGTGTATGAAATAGGTTGTTTTTCAAATGCGGCTGGATGTCGCAGGGCTTCTACGGCATCCTCGGAGTTTTCATGGTTTTCCGGTTTTTCCTGGCAAATTGGCATATGTGAACAATGCGCATCTCATCTTGGTTGGATTTTTTCTTCAGATTCAAAAGTATTTTACGGATTGATAATCGAAAAACTGATTTTTCCATAAACTCTTTGACAAAATTTTAAAATTCAATATAATTAAGAGACATTTACACGTATCTCTTGCTTTGAAAATCTTCTTTTCCTGAAAGCGGTCCTCCGATTGTAAAAATAATAAAAAATTTAAAAGGAGAACTTTAATGACTCAAGCAAAAAGTGTCTACATTAAACGCTCGCCCGTTGATCGGAGATCCCCGGTAGACAGGCGAATACTTGACATGGGTCCCGGGTATCCAGGTCAGGATCGTAGAGAAATTCCAAAAGACCGCAGACGAGGCTGGGAAGACCGATACGGCTGGGAAAGAATAAGCAAATGGAGCAGTTCCCCGATTTTCCCTGATCTGCCGTAAACCGGCAATCAGTATATTCTATCTGAAAGTCCCCTTTTTTCCGCACTGCTACGATACAAATTAATCGCGATTTTTTTCAGGCTTGAGGATTATAATACAATCGCAAGCAAGGGGACAGGTACGTCTGGCAGAGCTCCTGCTATATTTTAATATTATTTATATTGTTATTTTTTCTGATTTTATGCTATCTATCCTCGATAAGATTTCAATAACCTGAGGGTGCCTCTAAAAATTAGAATTTTGTTTTGAGTTCAAGGCACAGGAAAAATTAACCGGAAAAATATTTACAATATTTTGAGGATTCAATTTTTCCTGCAACGCAGAAATCGGAACAGAAGGTGATTATTAGAGGTAGTCTTGATTCACTATAATAAAATGGCAGGTATACAATGAAAATTCTTGTGACAGGTGCGGCCGGGTTCATTGGTTTTCATTTGTCTTTAAGATTGCTTGAAGATGGACATAAAGTTTGCGGAATTGATAATTTAAATGACTACTATGATGTTAATTTAAAAAAGAAGAGACTATCAATTGTTTCTGAAAATACCAATTTTTCTTTTTACCGAACAGATCTTTCAGATAGACAAAAGATTGAAGAGATTTTCAAGGAAAATCAATTTGATATCGTTGTGAACCTGGCAGCTCAGGCGGGTGTGCGATACAGTCTTGAAAACCCGGCATCATATATTGACAGCAACCTGGTCGGTTTCGGCAATATTCTGGAAGGATGCCGCCATAATAAAGTTAAACACCTTGTCTATGCTTCGAGCAGTTCGGTCTATGGTTTGAACACCAATATGCCCTTTTCAGTCCGCCACAACGTGGATCATCCCATAAGCCTTTATGCGGCATCCAAAAAAGCCAATGAACTAATGGCACACACGTATAGTTACCTGTACAATCTTCCAACGACCGGTTTAAGATTTTTTACAGTATACCGAAATGGAGATTTTTTAAATTTAACAGAAATC
>CAZLTD010000129.1:0-15946 GCA_964562385.1 uncultured Desulfobacula sp. | reverse complement strand
TTATTCGACGCTGATTTTATTATGTAGGGGTCATTATTGCACGCTGATCAACACAGCAACTCCACTTTGCTATTGTGGCTAATCCATCTGCTCTAAAAAAGTTTCAGATCAACCAGATGATTAAGAATCTGAACAATCCCAACGTCAAGGTATTTGAGGACATCAGTGAGGCAGAATCGTGGCTGGAGGCATTCGGATAAGGCAGCCGAAAGAAAACAACCTGTCTGCGAAGGACGGCCGCTTCCCGATATTGCGCCGTATGATTTGACCGTCCACGGTGTTGCCAAACCCGGAGCGACCATAAGGCTGAGCCCGGTCTTTGAAACCCGGGGGCAGTGCGACACCGGTTTTTTTAGCATTCGCATGGAGGTCTATGTCCAGATCCCGGATGAAAATTTTTATGAAGTAATTGAAATCGGTGAAAAACTTGTGGGCTCCTTAAAACCCTGCCGGGAAAAAAGCTGCAACGGATCAAGGCACATGACAACGTTTGAATATAAGCTGTTAAATAAAGATTATGTCTACTATGAATTCTCGGCATTTGGCGATTCCACCTGGGATGTGGAAGAATTCAACGAAAAAAACAATGTCTGGAAGCGAAAAACAGCGCTGACCGTTCGGCGGCAATAGGGGACACACCGACGCTGTTTGCTGTAAATAATTGTTATCATAGCCCATTCAATCCGTTGAAAAAAAATTTTTAAGTGTTGCATTTCGCCCCGGCTTATGGTTACATAATGGCCATATATCAGCCACAATTTGACGAATTCCCTTTAGGGCATAAAAAATCAGCGTTCATATTTTTTATGGGCACCTCCAACTGATTTTTTGCTCTGCAAAGGCCGGGCCCGGGCTTCATCACCCCTACCCGGCCTTTTTTTATAACTGCATCGCTTTTTTAACCAACCTTCTTCATTTAAAAATAATGTCTGCACCTTATTTGTCTCTTTCACCTGAATATCAAAATTTCCGACAGTTCCCCCCCTTGACTTTTTTGATTATAAACAAAGTATATGGTAATACTATTTTAAGTGATGAATGATTGATACCAAGGAGGCCCTATGCCGGGTGTATATGAGATTTATGTAAAAGACCATTTTGCAGCAGCACACGCCTTAAAAGGGTATGATGGCAACTGCTCAAACATGCATGGCCACAACTGGATCGTCAAGGCCTATATCCGATGCACCAAATTGAACAAGCTTGGTATCGGTATTGACTTTCGGGACGTCAAAAGCATTGTCAAGGATGTGCTAAGCAAGCTGGATCATACAACGCTGAACGATGTGGTGGAATTCTCCAGCATCAACCCCACATCGGAAAATCTGTCCAAGTTTCTGTATACTGAGCTGTCCCGCCGTTTAAACTGTGACCATATCCGTGTCCACAGGGTCATGGTATTTGAAAGCCCGGGATGCGGCTCTTCGTACCAGGAGGACTAATTGGGGCTCAACCTCTGTGAGATTTTTTACAGTCTTCAGGGCGAATCAACATTTGCGGGACTCCCCTGCGTGTTTATCCGCCTGTCCGGGTGCAATTTAGACTGCACCTGGTGCGATACCCCCTATGCCCAGGCTGAATCGACCTTTTTTCCCATTGAAGATATCCTGGAACAGGTCACTTCATTTGGCTGTGACCTCGTTGAAATTACCGGTGGAGAGCCGTTGATGCAGGATGCCACCCCCAAGCTTGCACACGCCCTGATAAAAAAGGGGTTTACCGTTCTGGTGGAAACCAACGGCAGCCGGGATATATCACTGCTGCCCAAGGCCTGTATAAAAATAGTGGATATCAAATGCCCGTCCAGCAATGAAAAGGACAGCTTTTTAGACAAAAACATTCCAGCGCTCTCTCCGGTGGACGAAGTCAAATTTGTCATCGGGAACCGGGATGATTACGCGTATGCAAAAACCATAATCCAGGAGCGGCTGGCACATATTCAAGCGTCAAAAATACATCTGTCACCGGTCTTTGGACAGATCGACTTAGAAATGCTGGCGCAGTGGATCATTGAAGATCACTTAAGCGCCCGGCTCTCCCTTCAGCAGCACAAAATTATATGGGACCCGGAAAAAAGAGGAGTATAATCACATGAATTCAAAAGCCGTTGTGGTTTCAAGCGGCGGAATTGATTCCACAACTGCCATGGCCATTGCAAAATCAAGGGGTGATGACATTTACAGTTTAAGCTTTAGATACGGACAAAGACATGCCATCGAGCTTGAAGCATCCAAAAAAGTGGCCAAGGCGTTAGGGGCAGTGTCCCATAAAATTATCGATATTGATCTTCGGCAGTTCGGCGGGTCCGCACTCACCGATGATATCACTGTTCCCAAACATGACAGCGCCGACCAGATTGATGACAGCGACATCCCCATTACCTATGTGCCGGCCAGAAACACGATTTTTCTATCCTATGCCATGGCCTGGGCCGAGGTGCTAAAGGCGACTGCCATCTATATCGGTGTTACGGCTGTGGATTTTTCAGGGTACCCGGACTGCAGGCCTGAATTTATTGAAGCCTTTGAGACCATGGCCAATCTTGCCACCAAAACAGGGGTAACCAAAGAGGCGGTTTTAAAAATACAGACCCCCCTGATCCAGATGTCAAAGGCTCAGATTATTAAACAGGGAACACAGCTTGGCGTGGATTACGGTTTGACCATCTCCTGCTATGATCCGGATGAAACAGGGCGTTCCTGCGGACGGTGCGATTCCTGTCTTCACAGGATAAAAGGATTTCAAGAGGCCGGGGTTAAGGATCCCACCGTTTACATCGAACCGGGCAATTGATTCCCAAGCATTTGGGCAAAAAGTTCAACCGGATGTTTTACCGCAACATTTGCACCCTTTTGGGCCAGCATATCCGACAGCTGCATCATGCAGGCGGGGCATGAGGTGGCCACAACAGGACACCCGGTATCCAAAATATTATCCGCTTTCCGCGACCCGATTGTTTTGGACAGGTCATAATGCTTTAAATTAAAACTGCCGCCCATGCCGCAGCAGGTATCGCTCTCTTTCATCTCTTTAAGTTTGTATCCCGCAGCCTCTAAAACCTGTCTGGGTTCTTCATGAACGTCCAGGGATTTCTTTAAATGGCAGGGGTCATGATAGGTAACACATGGCTGATCTTCATTATTAGTTTCTTTCAATGGGGCCACAGAGAACCGCCGCGCTAAAAGCCAGTTAATATCCACGGTTTTCTGGGCCAGCGCCTCCACCTTTGGCAACAGCGCTTTGTCCTTAATCAATGTTGGCCACAGCTTTATAATCGTTGATGAACAGGTGGCACAGGCGGTCACCAGATAGTCGCACTCCTGTTTTGAAAACAGATCCACATGGATTCTTACAAGATTTTCAAAGGTATCCATATCTCCGGACGACAAGGCAGGAATACCGCAGCATCCCTGGTTGGCAGGTATAAACACACGGGCATTGAAATGGCGCAATACATCCACGACGCTGTGGGCGATATTGGGAAAGGCTTTATCAATCAGGCACCCCACAAAAAAGGTCACCTTTACCCCGCCTTTTTTCCCCTCAGTGTCCGGGATGGTGATATCTGCATTTTCAAACCGGGTATGAAAGGCCTGTTTTTTTAAGGGAACAATGTGGCGCTGCCGCAGCAATGGAGAGGCAATTCTGGCACAGGATGTACCCTGGACATTTTCCTGGTTTTCAAATAAAAATCCCTGGAACGTGGCGGCCATGTCCATGACCCGGTTAAACAGACCCGGCTGGACCAGAAGTTTCTTAAATATAAGTTTCTGCCCGAACGGCAGGCCGAGATATCGCGAAATAATACCCCGGGCCCGGATAAATATCTCAAGGGCATTAACACTGCTGGGGCAGCCTTGGGCACAGGAACCGCATAAAAGGCACCGCTCAAGATGTGCATTCACCCCTTTGGCATTATCAAAGATCCCGTCAATCAGCCCGGTAATCAGGGCAAGCTTTCCCCGTGAAACATCCCCTTCCTTGCGGGTCCGGGCAAATAAAGGGCAGGATGCCTGGCAGACACCGCATCTGGTGCAGACTGAAAGCTGTGCTTCAAGCGCTTTCACATCGCGGATAAGCTGCTTCATTTTACCCATCTGAATATCCGACCGACTGTCTGACTTCCTGTTTGATCTCTCTTTCATGGAGCCCGATCAGGTATAGCAGGCCGTCCAGTCCCACAGTGGAGATATTGTTGGAGGCTTTCCGGCGCACCAGCGGTTTGGCATTAAACGCCACCCCAAGTCCCGCAATACTGAGCATGGGCAGATCATTTGCCCCGTCCCCCACGGCAATGGTCTGCTCTAAAACGATATTTTCCTTTTGGGCAATCTGGCGCAAAAGGATGGCCTTTTTCTCTCCATCCACGATCTCTCCTGTCACCTTGCCTGTGACAACACCGTCCTCCATATCCAGCTCATTGGCGTAGACATAATCAAACCCCAGTTTCTCTTTGAGATATTCCCCCACAAAGGTAAACCCGCCGGACAAAATACCCAGCTTATACCCGAGCCCCTTCAGGGTCTGGGCCACCAGGCCCGCACCTTCGGTCAGGGGCAGCCGTTCTGAAAGCCCTTCCAACTGCTCGGCTTTGATCCCCTTTAAAAGCGCCACCCGCTTTGTAAAACTCTCTTTAAAATCCATCTCCCCGCGCATGGCAGCCTCGGTGATACGGGCCACCTTATCTCCCACCCCGGCAATTTTGGCCAGTTCATCAATCACCTCGGCCTGGATCAGGGTGGAGTCCATATCAAAAACCACCAGTTTACGGTTCCGGCAGTAAATATTGTCCACATGAAATGAGATATCAATGCCGGTGGTCTGGGACATCTCCACAAACCGCTTTCGCATCTGCAGGATATCAAGCGGTTTGCCGCTCACGGAAAACTGGACACAGGCCCGGGGATCCTGCTGGGGTTCGACCAGCGACACCCGCCCTGTTAAGCGGGTAATACTGTCGATATTCAGATCATTGCCGGCAATAATGGACGCCACAGATGAGATCTGCCGGGCCGTAACATTTCGCCCTAAAATGGTAATAATCCGCCGTTCCTTACCCTGGGCGTGAACCCATTTTTCATAGTTGTCGGGTTCAACCGGTTTGATATCAACCTTGAGCCCCATCTTATGGCCTTCAAACAACATGTCTTTAAAAATAGCGGAGAAATCCTCGGTTGTGGGTATCTCGGCCAGAATTCCCAGTGAAATATGCTCATGAATAACCGCCTGGCCAATATCCAGGATGTGCACCTCATAGGCTGCCAGGATTCCGGTAAATTTTGCATCAAGGCCTTTTCTGTCTCTGCCGGTAATATTTATCAATACTACGTCACTCATTGCCACTATCCTTAACCCTATTCGGGTTGTGCATTTATTTTAAAACAGCAAAGGCAGAATAGTCTCAAGACCCGACCTGTGAGCCTTGTCCTGCGATATTCCACCCTTGGAAACTTTCTTTTAAGCACTTATATCTTTGGTTGGCAATGAATGGCAAGTTATCTTTTAAAATTTGTTAAAAATTTCAGCCATTTTATACGCCTCTTCGTAACAATCGGGCCACTTCTTTGCCCATGGGGCAACGCTTGCGGTCATTACCCGGTTTGACACCGGGAAATACAATTGCCATTTCCTGACAAATTTGAGATACTGCATTAATATTAACCAAGCCAAACTGCCATGAAAAATATCATTGCTATTTTGATTTTCGTCTTATCCTTTTTTCCGGCTGCATATGCAGCCGACACCCTGATCATTGTCCGGGGACAGGATTTTGCCCCCTATCACTACACCGATGACAGCAAGGTTGAAAAAGGATTCATTATTGAGATCATCAATAATGTCAGCCACCAGATGGGGATTGAAGTGACATATCAGCAATACCCCTGGTCCCGATGTATCAATATGATGAAACAGGGAACGGCCGACGCCATGATGAATCTGTTTAAAACGCCTGAACGAATCCGGTTCATGGCATTTGCCGATAATATACTGGCATATGAAACCAATACCTTATTCAGCGCGGCAAATAGCAATCTGTCCTATAGTGGATCCATTAAAAGCCTGACCCCGTTAAGAATAGGAACCATTCGAAATTACAGCTATGGCAAAGAATTTGACGCCATTGCCTTTCCCAAAAATTTTCCGCTGGAAACCGAATTACAGTTAATAAATGCCCTGCTTAAAAAACGCTGTGACATCATCATCGGCAATAAACTGGTCATCTCAAAATACTTAAAAGACAAGCAGCTGGACCGGCAGATACGGTCCCTGTCACCGGATGTATCCAAAGGTCCTCTATATATAGGGTTTTCAAAGGCAAAAGGTCATGAAAAACTGGCCCGCTCTTTTTCCAGACATCTCAAAACATTTAAAGCATCGCCTGAGTACCGGAATATCATCCAGACCTATACTTCAACGCATTAGGGGATCACCCCCATAATATCTGTATTGTGTGGCCTACTTTTATGCGACCTGAGAGCTCTGGTCTCCTTTTAACAATTTCGCGTCTATTAAAGATTGATTCATTCCGATATTTTGATAGAATTCAGTTTTAATGTGAATCTTTAAAAGAATGCTCCGATAATGTTAAAAAAGATACCTGATTCTCAGATGGTTTGAACATTCAAACGGAACGAAGGAATCGCTGTAATTGTTAAAAAAATGAGCACGCTCTTATAACCCTATTTTGTAAAATACAGGTGCCTTATGAAAAATTTAAAATGGATCGCGACTTGTCTGGCAGTACTGTTTCTTGTTTGTCACGCCCATGCCGCAGAAAACTTTGTGGCCAGATTTGCAGGCCAGCAGGCTGTGGATGGTGTCAACAGCATCGCCGTAACATTTTCCGAAACGCTTGACGCAGCGCAGAATATTGACACCTACCTTGCCCTGTTCACCGAAGACGATGTGGCACAGGATGGATCATGGGTATTGTCCAAAGACCCGCAGGTGGTCTATTTCAGCAATGTCGAACCAAACACCGGTTATGTGATTAAAATTTACAAGGGGTTGAAAGCAGCATCGGGAAAACAGCTGGAAACAGCCCAGAAATTTACCGTCAAAACAAGAGACGTGGTTCCGATGATAAGTTTCGGCAGCAAAGGGTTTATCCTGCCGTCAAAGTTGAACCGTGGTCTTCCTGTTAACGCGTTGAATATTGATCGGGCTGATATCGATTTCTTCCGGGTAAAACCGGACTTTATAAACGAATTTGCCAGTAATTTCACCCACAGCGATGAAATTTTTTATTATATGAACAAAGAGCTGCACTCCTACGCAGACCTTGTCTATTCCGGCCGGTGGGATCTTAAAATCAATAAGGACCTGAGAACCGAAGTTAACCTGCCCATTACCCATATTAAGGAGTTGTCGACCCCGGGGATCTACTTTGCAGTTTTAAAAGGGGCGGGCCACTATAGTTACGGCTACAGCAGCACCTGGTTCTCCATCAGTGACCTGGGGCTGCATGTCAAACATTACAAAAACATGCTGCAATGCCATGTCCAGAGCCTTCAAACCGCCAAGCCGGTCAAGGGAGTTCATGTTGAAGGATATGACAAAAAAGGCAAAAAAATATTTGATATCACCACCGACAAAACCGGGGTGGCCGCCATCAGTACGGCGACTCAAAACCTGACCCATCTTCTGGCACGGTCCGGAAAAAGCATCACCTTCCTTCCCATGAACGCACCGGCACTGGATCTGAGCGAATTTCGAGGTGCCATTGAACCGTTCAGACCCATTGATCTGTTTGTCTATGGACCAAGAGACCTCTACCGGCCCGGAGAAACAATCGTCGTTGACGGCCTTCTTCGAAACCAGGACGGCCGGATGACCGCCGCCCTTCCCCTGACCGCATCCATCATTCGACCGGACGGCCGCGTGGTCCATGAATTTATCTGGAAAGGCAGCAATTTCAACCATTATCACTACACCTGGTCCCTGCCCCGGGACGCCTTGACCGGAAAATGGCGGATGACATTTAAGCATGCCGCAGACACATTGAAAGAGTATCGCTTCACCGTGGCTGATTTTTTACCCGAGCGTATGAAGCTTATGGTCACCAACCCCCCTGGCCAGGATGATATTTTAGATGTCTCCGATTCCCCGGCCATGCGTCTTCAGGCCGACTTTTTATACGGTGCCCCGGCTGCCGGTATACAGTCCGACGCCATGATCCATGTCCGGCCGGCCAGAAAACTGTTTAAGAAAAAATGGCCGGGATACCAGTTTGGAGACAGCACGGACAATTTCAAACGATCCTTTGATACCGATACCATTGTGCTGGATAAAAACGGGTCCGGTACCCTGAAGGTTGAAAACGAGTGGGAAAAAGCGCTGTCCCCTCTCTGGCTGACCGCCAATGCCAGTGTTTACGACTCCGGCGGAAGACCGGTGGTCCGGAACAAATCCTGGCAGATCTGGCCGTCAGACGCCCTTGTGGGCATCAGGCTGCTGGGCAAAGACGACACTGTTGAAAGCGACAGCCTGGCCCAATTTGACGTGATTGCCGTTAACAAGCAGGGAGAGCGTATCTCAGAAGAGGGTTTAAAGGTAACCGTCATTAAAGAACATCGGGAATACTATTGGGAATACCGCCATGAAACCTGGCAATGGAAACATACCAGCCAGTTCTATCCGGTGGACAGTTTCACGGTTGATGCGCCAAAGAACGGTGCCGCCAAGGTCAGCATCCCTGTCAAATGGGGCGGCTACCGGCTCGAAATCAGACAGCCGGATACAGGCCTTGTTTCAAGTTATCGTATCTGGGCCGGATGGCGGCCGAAGGGATTGGATCAAGAGGGAAGCCAGACGCGGCCGGACCGGGTTGCCCTGTCTCTGGACAAGCCCGGATATAAACCGGGCGATATGGCCAAACTGACCATCAAGGCACCCCAGGCAGGCACCGGATATGTTTTTGTTGAATCGGATACCAATCTGTTAACAATGCCGGTGGAGATACCGGCCACGGGAAAAACCATCACCTTTGAAGTCGATCCCTCATGGTTGCGTCATGATCTTTATGTGTCCGCCCTGATCATACGGAAAGGTGAGAGTCACACCGACCTGCCCAAACGTTCTGTGGGACTGATCCATCTGCCTTTGGACAGAACCCAGCGGCAGTTGACGCTTAAGACAGACCTGCCTGAAAAAATCGAACCCAACCAAATCATTGACGTGTCTGTTGATGTGAGACGTCCAGACGGCTCTGCGGCAAAAGAGGCTTTTGTCACCCTGGCGGCCGTGGATGTGGGCATTTTGAACCTGAGCGGTTTTAAAACCCCCTCCCCCCATTCCTATTTCTTCCAGGACCGGAGATACGATATTCAGATGCATGATATTTACCAGAACCTGATCGAAGCCAATAAAGGAGAATGGGCCCGCCAGCGTTTCGGTGGTGATGCCGCCGCCCTGTCCAGGGGCGGGGATAAGCCTGCCACAGATGTGCAGATTATTTCCATTTCTAAGAATGCTGTTCCAACCAATGCCGACGGCAGGGCCAGTTTCAAACTGCCCATCCCGGAATTTAACGGCAGCGTCAGGATCATGGCCATTGCCCATACAGGGCATACCTATGGATCATTTGAGCAGGAGATGACCGTTGCCGCTCCGCTGGTCACCCAGATTACCATGCCGCGCTTTCTGTCCATGGGGGACAAAAGCCAGCTTGTCATTGACGTCCATAACCTGACCGATCTGACCCAGTCCCTGGATGTGAACCTGGAAATCAAAGGCCCTGTCAGAGCGATGGGTGAAACCCTGCGCCGCGTATCCCTGGCGCCGGATGAAAAATCCGCCCTGATATTTGATGTGTTCGCCCAACAAAGGTTTGACCGATCGCAGATAAACCTGTCTGTTGACGGCCTGGTTCTGGATGGCGAAAAAAAAGCGTTTCAACGGTCCTGGTTCCTTGACACGCGCCCGGCATACCCTGCTGAAACAAAGATGTTCAAAACGCATCTGACACCGGGCCAGACCTTTGAGATTAAAGCCGCTCAAATGGGCCACCTGCTAAAAGAGACCGTTGTTATCCAGGCAGTCTTAAACACAGTACCCACGATTCATCTTTCAGAACACATTGCCCAGCTCAATGCCTATCCTTACGGATGTCTTGAGCAGACCACCAGCGGTATCTTCCCCCATGTCATATTAAGTGCGTCAGACATTAGCGCCCTGGGTATTGAGGGCCAGTCTTCTGCCACCGTTGAAAAGAAACTGAACCTGGGGATCCAGCGGCTGATGGAAAAACAGAAAACCACCGGCGGGTTCGGGCTCTGGTCGGCCAAAGGACGGGAAAGTTACTGGCTGACCGCCTATGTAACGGATTTTCTGCTCCATGCCCGACAGGCAGGCTACCCGGTGCCAAAAAGAGCACTGGCAAAGGCACTGGGACGCCTGAAAACCTATATCAAACGACCGGCCACCGTCAGGGCTGCTAATTACATGAACAAGAAACACTACAAAGCCGCTGCCCGCGCCTACGCCGCCTTTGTCCTGGCCCGGGTCCAGGGGATCGGTTTAGGGGATGCAAGAGCCCTGTATCAGTCTGAAAAAACCAACATAAAATCATCCCTGGGAATGGTCCAGATGGGACTTTGCCTCTCCTTGAGCGGAGACACCGCCCTGGGATCAAAAGTACTGAAAGAGGCCATGCTGTTCTGCCGGCAGCACCCGAGAAAAAATCGGATCTATTACGGTGATTACGGCAGTGACATCCGGGATTTGGCAGCTGCATATTTTCTGATTGCAAGCTTCTATCCCGAGTTTGACGGCACACCACAATTTCTTTTGGACCTTGAGGACAAGCTTGCGTCACGTCAATGGCTCAGCACCCAGGAGAGAAATGCCCTGGTCCTGGCCGGCAGCGTGACCATGAAAAACAGGGGAAAAGCCTGGACGGCACGCATCAATTCGGGCAGCCGCACTCAGGATCTGGACTCTGACAGACAAAAACAGATTATCCGCCGCAACGCAGATGCCGCCAACGGATTCATTGTGACCAACACCGGTACGACCGATCTTTTTATTTCCGCGGCAATGGCGGGTTATCCGGAACAGCAGCCAGCAAGTGAAGCCCGGGGTATTAAGATATCCCGGCGATATCTAAGCCCCGGCGGCACCCCTCTTGAAAAGGGGTCTGTCACCTCCGGAGACCGGATGATCGTTGAGCTGTCTTTTACGGCAGACAAAAGAATCCCCAACGGCCTGATCGTTGATCTTTTACCGGCCTGTCTTGAATTAGAGGACCCGAACCTTGCCGGCAGCATGGTCATCGATAATATCAGCGTGGATAAAAAGAACATACGCCAGTGGCACAGACAGCTTGTCTTCCAGCACACGGAGTACAGAGATGACCGGTTCGTGGCCGCTGTCAACATCCCGGGTAAAAAACGATATCGTATCTTTTACCCGGTCCGGGTTGTCAGCCCTGGGGCTTATCTAATCCCGCCACCGCTGGCCGAAGATATGTACCGGCCTTATATCAGGGGTATTGGTGACACGGAACCGCTGATGCAGGTCATCCAGCCGTGACATGAAAAAACAGCGGTTTAAATATATCGCCATTGGTGTTTTTTCAACTCTTGTTATAGGGGTGGCGACCCTTGCAGGACTGGACGCTCTTTTTCCGCTGGATATTCATCAAAAGACATGGGCGACCCTTGTCACAGCCAGGGACGGAACACCTCTGCGCGCCTTTGCCGATAAAAACGGTGTCTGGCGATACCCGGTAGAGATTAAAGATGTCTCACCTCTTTATCTGTCAGCCCTGTTAACTTACGAAGATCAATGGTTCTATCACCATCCCGGGATAAATCCCTTTGCATTTATCAGGGCCTTTGGTCAAAACCTTATGGCCCGGCAGATTATATCCGGCGGGTCAACCCTGACTATGCAGGTGGCAAGAATGCTGCACCCGACAAAAAGAACCCTTGGCGGCAAGTGGCTGCAGATCCTGCGGGCGCTGCAACTGGAATATCACCTGACCAAAGATGAAATTTTATCCCTGTATCTGAACATGGCTCCCTTTGGCGCCAATATAGAAGGGGTGCAGACCGCCTGTTTTACATGGCTGGGAAAGCAGGTTAATGAGATTTCCCATGCTGAAGCAGCCCTTTTGGCCGTCCTGCCCCAGGCGCCCAGTTTCCACCGGCCCGACCGCCACCCGGATCGTGCCCGCAAAGCACGGGACAAGGTACTCGACCGCATGGAAAAATTTAAAGTCTGGACAAAGACCATCGTTGTCCAGGCCAAAAAGGAGCCTGTCACAGCGCAACGGTTTGTGCCGCCGATGACGGCACCACTGGCGGCCAGACGCCTTTTTTTCAAATACCCGGACAGATCCCATATTGCCACCACCCTTGATTATGATCTCCAGGTGCACCTTAAAACAATTGTCCACGATTATGTATCAGGGCTGTCCCAAGACCAGTCTGCCGCTGTCCTGGTTGTCAACCACCGCTCTCTTGACACCATTGCCTATGTGGGGTCTGCCGATTTTTCAAGCGTTCAACGCAAAGGGCATGTGGATATGATCACAGCCATCCGGTCTCCGGGCTCCACACTGAAACCGTTCTTATACGGACTTGCAATGGATAAAGGGCTGATTCATTCTCACTCCCTGCTGATGGATACCCCCAGATATCAAAAAGAGTACGATCCCGGTAATTTTTCAAAAGGCTTTTCAGGACCGGTCACCATGGCGGACGCTTTGCGGCTGTCACTCAACGTTCCTGCCGTACAGGTTCTTGAACATTACAGCCCGCAGGTTTTTTACGACCAGATGGTGCATGCCGGCGCCCGTTTAAAACTATCCGGCCGGCCCAATTTGAGCATGGTACTGGGCGGTGTGGGCACCAACCTTGAATCCCTGGTCAGGCTCTACACTGCCATTGTCAGGGGCGGTCTTACCGGAAAACCAAGGCTATTGGCCACGGCCCCGCTTCAGGAACGTTATTTGATGTCACAAGGCGCTGCCTGGATTATCAGCCAGATCCTGTCCCACCCCATGCCCGGGTTTGAAGGCGTCAACCGGCTTGCAGGGCACACGCCCATGGCATGGAAAACCGGTACCAGTTACGGATTCAGGGATGCCTGGGCTATCGGGATCATGGGAGAGTATGTTGCCGGAGTCTGGGTGGGACGGCCGGACGGCTCCCCCAGTGTGGGGCAATACGGTGCCAGTACGGCGATCCCGCTGCTTCGTAGGGTTTTTGACAGCCTGCCGTTGTCCGATTTTCACACCCCACAGCCTTCCGGTGTGAGCAAACAGACCATCTGCTGGCCTTTGGGACTGCCGCAAAAAGAAACCAAAAACCACTGTTTTGTCCGGCACGACGCCTGGATACTGGATAACAAAATCCCCATGACACTGAACCGGACAGATGACCCATTTTCTTCATTACTGAAAACATTCTGGGTGGATAAAAACGGACTGAGGGCACAGCCGTCCTGCGGGGGGATCAAAAAAGTCAGCACACCGGTATGGCCGCAGGGTGCGGGGCCATGGATTCCAAAACGGTGGAAAGCGGAAAACCTGCTCCCGGAACCGTCCCCCAATTGTCCCAATATTGCCGATATTCCGGGAAACCGAATGCGGATCACATCGCTGTCTGATAAGAGTGTTTTAACCCGGCCGCCCGAACAGCAGAACCGGGGTTCAATCCCGTTAAACGCCCTTGGCAGCCGCGGGAAAACCTATTGGTTCTTAAACCGTGAACCCATTGCCACCCTAGACCCCGGCAGTTCCGGCACCCTGCCCATGCCGATGCCCGGTAATTACCAGATGTGCGTGGCAGACGACACCGGCCGCTATGATGTCATCCACTTTTCTGTTATTGGATTAAAATAATCACTTCATATAATGGTGCAAAAAAAATCATGGTAAAGGAGTGAATGTCACCTCAAATTCGATCTTTTTGATAATCACGGCTGTTTTTTTCACAGGGTTAAACCGCACCGGTGAAACGCGGACCTCAAGCATTTTTTTATCCCTGACCCTAACGGTTTTCATGCCTAAAAGTGACATCGCCGGGAACAGACTGTCTTCTGCATAAACGGTTTTATCTTTTTCAAATACCGGCGCTTCCCCCTGGATTGAATCCATGGGCAGTTCCTGAACCGGCATCAGGTTGATATCCTTAATAACCGCTGTGTCGGTATCAACAACTGACACAGACCAGTTTGAATCTTTTGGCAGGTCGAAAAAGAATATTTTCACCGGCACATCCGGTTTCCCGATCTTTGGATAGGGTCCGCACCCTTCTATAAAAATCGTATGGTACATATCCTCTTTTACACGCTGAGGTGTTTTTAAAAACGAAAAAACCTCATACGTGACCCGGGTTGTCCTGGGCTGATTCTTTTCGTCGATGATGAGGCGTTCAAGTTTCGGGGGAATGTTTTTTTGATCCCCGGATTCCGGAGACAAATTCACCCACTGGGCAGCCTGCACACACGAAACAAAAATCGCTGCCAGAAAAAGACACACCCCATAGATAATTCTCATTTTACCGGTACTTTGTTGCATCATGAACGTCTCCATTTAGAATACGGATTTATATTCGGATTCATTGTTGACAGGCCCTTTGGGATCCTTGTTTTCCAGAATTTCGGGATCTTCTATCTCAATGAACTCTTTTTCAACATTGGAGGGCGGTGTCACCTCCGGCAAAACCTTTATCCGGCCCTGATAGGGTATTTTGCCATATTTGCTCAAGGTCACATAGATGGTTCCCTCATCTTTTGGCAGCACGTCAAAACCAACCTGTTGCCCCACGGTGACTTTTGCAAGATGTAGTCCCATTTCAGGATTGTCTGAAAAAAGGCTGACAAGGGTTCCTTTTTCCACACCGCTTATCTTCAGGGTCTGTTTTCGGTCCGCAGAAATTGTTTCAGGATATTGTGGCCGGGGAAACTTAGCAGGCTCATGAAACCTAATAAAAGACTCCGGATCACCAAAAAGATGAAACAGCTCAAATGTCACTTTGGTCAATTTCATATTAAAATGCTCATACAGGTATAAGAGCCCGGAATTCAATATGGCCCCCAGCCGGTTGGCAGACCCTTCCTTAAACAGGGTGGGGGCAGACAACTTTTTTGTCCATTGCGGATTTTTTGATTCCCGCTGGCTTGCAATATAGTCATCTAAAAATGCCGTATACAACCCATGGACAAACATATCATTGGTCCAGGAATAGCTGACATCCACCGAAGAGATCACGGCATAGGCCCCGCCAGACGGATGGGTCAAAAGTTTTTTGGAAAAATTATCCGGATTGTGATAGGCCCCGGTCAAACAGGTGACTGAAAAAACAACCGGCTGGTTCTCCCCGTTGGTCAGCTCATCCACCTGTGCAGAGGTCCATCGTGGATGCCCCCAGCCGGTGGGCTCGCCATGGGCCCGGTACTGGACCAGGGAAAGCCCCTTGTTAATTTTATCCGTTAACAGGGGAACGGACTTAAGGTCTGATAAAAACCGTTTCATCGGCCGCTGCCCAATGGGCTCACCTGCCCATAAAAACCCTTTGGAATTCCAGAGCCCTTGGCTGAGCATGCCATCGGGATTCTCAAACACCGACGTGCATTCATATGTAACTTTTTTGTTGTTTTCAAAATAGACCGCCAGGGAATCACCTGTTTCGAAAAAAAGCCGGTCCGCCTGCCCGTCTTTGCCCTGCTGGCGGTCCTGGATCTGCCCGGCAACAAGGACTTTATCATACATTCCGGCTCCGGGCGGATTTTGGTCCATGGCCAGTATTTTTTTAAGCATAACATCAAGTTCTTCATTGCTGGATGCCGGCAGCCGACCATGATAAAGGTCCGGCAGATAGTCTGTTTCATCTCGACAGGCAAGAAACAGATCGGAATAACCGCCCATATAGGTTTTGATATAATTGCTTTGCAACCCGCTCTCCGGGGTGTGGTCCCCGATTATCAGCAGATAATT
>CAZLTD010000128.1:0-16170 GCA_964562385.1 uncultured Desulfobacula sp. | reverse complement strand
CTGATCTATCTTGGATCTGATCGGGTTTGCCTGCTTCACCCCGTGAATGGATACAGATTTTTTATCCGGTATCATCAGAAATCTTCAAAAAAAATTTAATGATTACAAGATTTTGGGGGCATCCTCCGGTGAGGAGGCGCTGGCTCTTTTTGAAACAGGCAACATCGGGGTGATGCTGTCCGATCTGCGCATGCCAGGTATTTCCGGCCAACAACTGCTCAAACAAAGTCTTGCGATCAGCCCGCATTTGTGCGTTATCATGATCACCGGCCACGGGACAGTGGAGACGGCGGTTGAGGCGCTGAAAAAAGGGGCCTGGGACTTTTTAACAAAACCGGTTGACCGCGACACCCTGTATCGCATCGTTGAAAAGGCAATCGAACACACCTCCCTGATTGCCGAAAATGAACGTCTGCACAAGGTCATTAACAACTTAAAACCGGATACTAAGCTGATTTGCCAAAGCCCGGTCATGATACAGCTGCAGAACAAAATTAATGCCATTGCGGTAAATGAGTACACCGTTCTGATCACCGGTGAATCCGGGAGCGGAAAAGAGTATATTGCCAGAACAATTCATAAACTTTCAAACAGAAAAGGTCACTCCTGCCATGCGCTCAACTGCCCGGCGATTCCCGAGCAACTTCTTGAAAGCGAACTGTTCGGCCATGTAAAAGGAGCGTTCACCGGCGCCGACAGGAACCGGGACGGGTTTTTCATGTCAGCGGACAAAGGAACCCTGATCCTGGATGAAATCGGGGACATCAGCCCGGCGATCCAGGCCAAACTCTTAAAATTTCTGCAGGACAAGGAGGTTAAACCGGTTGGCAGCAGCACATCGAAAACCGCCGATGTCAGAATTATTGCCCTGACCAACCAGAACCTTGAAGGGAAGATCAAAGACGGCAGTTTCAGGGAAGATCTGTATTACCGCCTGAATGTCTTAAACGTTCGTGTGCCGCCTTTACGCCAGCGCAAAGAGGATATTCCCATACTGGTGACCGAGCTTTTTATAAAAACCTGCCAGGAACTTGGACTGGAAGCCATGAAGATTGATCCCGGGGCGCTGGGATATCTGTCCCGCCAGCCCTGGCCGGGAAATGTGCGAGAACTGCTCAATTATGTCCGCAGACTGGCGGTTTTTTCAAACGGCCAAACAATTGACCTGTCTTTGATAAAAATGGTTGAAGGCGGACAGATGCAGGAACCGGGCAGCGATAAAAATACCATTACCCGTTATAAAGATGCCAAAAAAGAGGCCATGGATTATTTTTCAATAACCTATCTGGATCAATTGTTTACCGACACACAGGGCAATATTTCAGAAGCATCTCGTATCAGCGGACTGGAAAGAGCCTCTATTCAAAAAATTGTGAAACGGCTCAAGATTGATATGACCGATTACCGCCCCTGATCTCTGGCATGCGTTCTCATCCATAAAACCCTGAATGAATATGCGTATAAAAGGCCTGCCGTGACAATACCAAGCGGGTGATGAACCAGGGCAACCATGGAAAAACCAACCAGGATACTGACCATTGGGAATGCTTGATATAAGAAGTTTGGAAGCCAGATCTTCATTTTTCTTCCTTTCTCCAATGAGGGCATTTAATACTTTTACGCTACCACTCTTTGAATGGAAGATCAATAACCGGGAAAATGTGAAAAATGAATATAAAAAAAATCAGTGAAGCAGTTTTGGCAGAACTTGAACAGGGAAAATCACGGCAGGATGTTTTTTTGCGCCTGTCATCAAAAAATCCTGACGAAACCGCTAAAATCGCCTGGTGTATTGCCGGCATTCCGGGAAAAAAGGTACGGCAGAAATATCTTCGCCATAATGCAGCATTGTTTGGGTTATTGATACTTTATGCCGGTTTGACCCTGGTATCGGAATTGCCGGTAAAACCGGGTGAACCCACCTTGTTTATTGCTATAACGACCATTATCCCACTTATTTTTTCCTATTTTGTTTTCAAATTTCATGGCAGTGTGTATCGGCTTGCATGGATCTGGTTCCTTATCGATTTTGGGGAAACTGTCCTGTTAACAGGAGCCCCCACTGCGATTGATGCCTTCCGGTTAATAGTATTGTTCTCTATTTTGTTTCTTGGTCTCTTCCTTGCCCGAAAAGTGTTCCCAAACCTGGGTGTGATGGGACCCAAAAAGGACGACGCCGGCAATTTCCTGCTTTAAACTGTGTAAAATAATCTATTTAATAATTTATCAAACTATGGCAAATCGCAAAAAACAGGTTCCGATACACAGGACAGGACTATTGTGAGCACTTGCATCTGGATAAATAAGCTGGAAATGGTTGATTATGATTGCCCCTTATGCAAAAAAGACTAACAGGAGGAATTTATCATGAAAGTTAAACAGTTCAATTTTTGCTATATTCTCTGTTTTTTTATTTTGATTTTGCTTATGCCGGAATCCGGTATCACAGGTCCTAAAAAAAATATCGCCCAATCTTTTGAACAGTTTTATTTAATGCCTCTTGAAAAAGGTGAGATCGTATTCATGCCGCTGGGTATTTATTCAAACATCATGGTGCGAACACAAGATAAAGTCATTTTGTTTGATCCGTCGGTGCTTATTGAACCGGATCTGGAAATTCTAAAAACCAGGGGCGTGGATCTTGTGGTTTATACGCATGCCCATTCCGACCACTTTTCCAAGGATACAGCAATAAAACTTTATAGGGCTTTAAATCTGTATATCGTGATGGGTAATCATCTTGCACCTCAGATGGAAAACGAGATGCCAAAAGAAAAATTGATTATCGCCGAGTCCGGGCAGTCTTATACTGCAGATGATATTACCATTACTGGACTAAAAGGAGAACATCTTGGCCCGATCATGCTGTTCAGGATCACCGTTGGAAAAGTTTCCATATTTCACGGGGGTGATTCAGCATATGTGCCGCTTGCATCAATGGCCGCTGATATTGCTTTTGTCCCGACAGGTGCTCCTTCTCCAACCTGCTCACCAGAGGGTGCGTTTCGGATGGTATCGGATGTCAAACCGAAGATAATTGTACCCATGCACGGGATGGACAGTGAACATGATGCGTTAAAAAAACTGGTTGAAAATGAGCTACCGAATGGAACGTTCATCATCCCCGAATCCTTTAAACCAGTTAAAGTAGCAGTTCAATGATGGTATAAAGCAGGACTCGTTTGACAACCAAATAGAAATGAATGGCAGAGGCAGTGATCACCTTTTATTGGAAAGGGTTTTGGATATGGAATTCCATTTGATTCCAAGCGCCTTCATCATTTCGTGTTTTTTTACAATTTGCGCAAATTGGGAGCAGGCCGCTTAATGTTTTAGCTTTCTCAAGTGCATCTTGGAGTTCATTAATCGATTTCACTTTTATGCTCCAGGTGACCGGAGTCCCATTGCATGACATCACCGCAGAACACCACACAATAAACGGCTGTCCATAGATCATTATTGTCCGAATGGAATAATTTTAGAAAAAAACACAAATCACTGACTAATGGGTTTGAAAAAATAAGTCTTAAATGGCTCTGGGAAGACAGCTATATATTTCAGTTTAAACCCTGGCAGTATGATTTTTGCGAATCCTGTTGTTTTCGGATATCCAGAATATAACACAGGGTCAACTTCAGTTTTCAAAAAACTAACTCCCGGTACTTTTGGCACAGGGGGCTCATAATATAATTCAATAATTTCTTCCAACTGGAATGTATCTGATCCTCTAATTAATTTTCCATCAAAATATCGATCAAGTAATAGCTTATGCCTTTTTTGCCTGGGTGTGCTTGTCTTTTCTTTGCGGTAATAAAAGTGCCCCTGCAACAACCAGGCGACCATGTAGGTATAGCTGTTTATTTGAGGGATTTCCCTCATTAAAGAAAATCTATCCTCAGCTTTGTGATCGATGAGAACTGTCATAACAGCGGTCCTTTTTTTATCCATCATTAAAATATGAAGATCAAGAACATCTGCTTCCGGTAGAATATGTCTGAATAAGTTCACGGCATCTCGCGTGAGTTTTTTTGTTTCCCAAGTTCAGTGAAGTTTACATCAAGAGCTACAGCTTGGTTTATGATGCCAAGGGAACAGAGTGTGACCAATATGCGAAACTTTGTTTTTAGTAAGAATCTTTGTGATTTTCGTTCTAACAAATTTGTAAGGAATCTATTGCAACAAATGATACCCCACTTTATGGAGATAAAGGGGCTTAGTGTACAAATCAAACCATTGAGAATAATCATTCTGCCCTATCCGTTATCCGATTACCCTAACTCAATTTTTCTTCCATCAATACTATAATTGTACACAGCTCTCTATCTTCTAAGATTAGTCCATATCATAAATCGCCAATGCAGGCACGATATAAAAAGTGCGCAATGATCGGCTACCGGGATTAATCCGCAAGAAAAATCTATCTTTATTAATAGCAACTTTAGCCCGGCTATACTTCTTTGAACACAACGTGGCAGACAAGCAGTTGGATCACAAAAAGTATCATTCCTCGCCAAAAGTTCTGTGTGCATAACTTTTTTATTGACAGTTAATATATTTTACCTTATAACACTTTTCAGCTTTAACCTATTTTTTAAACCCCCACAACAATTTAAGGAGTAACAATAATATGAAGAAATCAGGCTTTATTCTTCTGATTGCCGTTTTTATGATTACCAATCTGGCCATGGCCGCTGATAAAGAGCTGGTGGTCTACAGTGCCAGAAAAGAACATCTCGTTAAGGATCTGTTCGAAAAATATGAAAAAGAACACGGTGTGAAAATCACATACACCACCGGAAAAGCAGCTGTTCTGCTGCAAAAAATCCTGTCCGAGGGAGCCCATACCAACGCCGATATTTTATTGACCGTTGACGCCGGGAACCTGTGGCATGCCGCCCAAAAAGGTATTCTTTCGCCTGTCACCTCAGACATATTGACCGCCAATGTCCCGGCCCAGTACAGAGATCCGCAAAACCTCTGGTTCGGCCTGTCCGTTAGAGCCCGAACCATTGTTTATCATACCGGCAAAGTGAATAAAGAACAGTTAAGCAGCTATGAAGATCTTTCAGGTTCAGCGTGGAAGGACCGGCTGCTGTTGAGAACATCCAAAAAAGTATACAATCAGTCCCTGGTTGCCATGCTCATTGCCACCCATGGCCAGGAGATGACAAAAGGGATCGTTTCCGGCTGGGTAAACAACCTGGCTGCCCCTCCCTATTCCAGCGACACCAAGGTCCTTGAGGCCATTGCAGCCGGACAGGGCGATGTGGGTATTGTAAACACCTACTATTTTGGGCGGCTTCTGAAAAAGAATCCCGATCTTCCCCTGGCCGTCTTTTGGCCGGATCAGGATAAAGAGGGTGTCCATGTGAATGTTTCAGGAGCCGGCATCATCAAACATTCCAAAAACAAGGCATCTGCAGTTAAATTCCTGGAATGGCTCTCCACACCCGACGCCCAGAACATCTTTGCCGATGCCAATATGGAATACCCCGTGAACCCTTTGGTTGACGCCCACCCATTTGTTCAATCCTGGGGTCCCTTTAAAGGCAGCACCGTCAACCTGGCCAAGGCCGGACAGCTTCAGGCGGATGCCATTAAATTGATGGATATAGTGAACTACAGGTAGCTCCTCTGATCCGTACCGGACGGCTGTCTGTCATTTTCCCCATGGGCGGACAGCCCGACCCAATACCTAAATCAAACCGATGATTCCAAGACTTCATAAAAACAGCGGATTTATTGCGGCAGCAGTGATTGCCCTTGTGACACTGTCTCCGGTGGCAGTAATCCTTATGTCCGGGATGAATGCCGAAAGCGACATCTGGGCTCATTTAAAAGTATATGTGCTTCCACAGCTTTTAAAGAACACGGCCATTCTCATTTGCGGCGTCATCGCAACCACCGCTGCCATCGGCATCAGCCTTGCCTGGCTGACCTCGTTTTATGAGTTTCCCGGCAGGAAGATATTTGACCGGATACTGCTCCTGCCGCTGGCCATACCGGCCTATGTCATGGCGTTTATCTATACCGGTCTGCTGGATTTTTCAGGCCCGGTTCAGACCTTTCTGCGCAGCCACATGAAGGCTGTGGCACCCTATTTCCCCGAGATCCGTTCCGCCTGGGGTGTGATCATGGTCATTTCCCTGTCCATTTTCCCTTATGTATTTCTAATGGCACAAAGCGGGTTCAGATCCATGGGGAGCTCGGTTATTGAGGCATCCCAATCCCTACAGGCAGGACGCATCACCACTCTGTTCAAGGTAACCCTGCCCATGGCGCGGCCCTGGATTTTCGGCGGGCTTATCCTGGTTTTCATGGAGACCCTGGCAGATTTCGGGGCGGTATCAGTGTTCAACTACGATACCTTCACCACCGGTGTCTATAAAGCATGGTACGGTTTTTTCTCAGTCAATGCCGCCTCCCAGCTGGCGTCCATACTGGTGATCATCGTTCTTTTCATCTTTCTGGCAGAGTCCTATTTCAGGCGCAGACAACAGTTTTTTAATAAAGGAAGGCAAACACCGGTTCGGCGAATCCCGTTGAAAAAATCCTTGGCCATCCCGGCATTTTTATTATGCTTCACCATTTTTGGTCTCTCCTTTTTAATTCCCATTGGTCAATTGATCAGCTGGGCTATTGAGTCCTGGGAAGTAGAACTCAACAGCCACTATTTTAAACTGCTGGGCAATACATTTTTCTTAGGGTTCACAGGCATGCTGTTCACCATGTGCATTGCCCTGATACTTGCTTATGCGGCCAGAACCATGAAAGACGGCAAAACCAAAGCCGTTGCAAAACTGTCGCTGTCCGGCTATGCCCTTCCCGGAACCGTGCTTGCCGTGGGCATGATTCATGTAGTGGCCTGGATCGATCAATCTTTGATCGGGTTTTTGGATATATTCGGAATCCAGCTGTCCAAAGGAATTCTTAGCGGAAGTCTCTGGCTGCTGCCCGCAGGTTACATGATCCGGTTTTTAACCGCCGGATACAATCCGGTATCCGGCAACATGAGCCGTCTGACCGATTCCATGGATGAAGCGTCAAGGATCATGAACGTTACCGGTTTGAAGCTTTTTGGAAAAATTCACCTGCCGCTCATCAGGCGGGGTATTATCACCGGCAGCATCCTGGTCCTGGTGGAAATCTTCAAGGAGATGCCGGTTACCCTGATGCTTCGACCCTTTGGTTGGGATACACTTGCCGTTAAAATTTTTGAATTGACCTCGGAAGGAGAATGGGAACGTGCGGCACTGCCTGCCGTCACACTGGTTCTGGCCGGGATGATACCGATCATTATACTGACCTTCATGACAAAGGATAAAAATTAATATGTGCTTATCTGTAAAAAATATTTTCAAGAGATACAGCGGCCACCAGACTGTGGCTGATGATATATCCTTTACCATTGAACAGGGCAGACTGGGTGCCCTGATCGGCCCCAGCGGGTGCGGCAAGACCACCCTGCTCAGGATGATCGCAGGATTTGAAACACCTGAAAGCGGCAGCATCCAAATATGTGGAAAAGAGGTGGCCTCTCCAAAAACAAATATAGGACCTGAAAAAAGAAATGCGGGCATGGTGTTTCAGGACTACGCCCTGTTTCCTCACTTGACAGTGAATGAAAATATCACCTTTGGCCCGGTGAAATACTCAAAAAAAGAGATTGAAAAACTCATCCGGATAACCGGTCTTACCGGCAGTGAAAAAAAATATCCCCATGAACTGTCCGGCGGCCAACAGCAGCGGGTGGCACTGGCCCGGGCGCTTGCGCCCAGACCCAAACTGCTGCTCATGGATGAACCTTTTTCCAACCTGGACATATCCTTGCGGGAGTCTTTATCCGAAGATGTTCGCTTCATCCTCAAGGACTACGGAATTACAGGCCTTTTAGTTACCCACAACCAGCATGAAGCCTTTGCCATGGCCGACACCATCGGTGTCATGAAAAACGGTTCCCTGCTGCAATGGGACACACCGGACAATCTATATTACCGGTCCTGCTGCTACGATGTGGCCCGGTTTGTGGGCGAAGGCTCAATTCTTCGCGCCCGTGTTTCACAGGGCGGCGATATTGAATCGGATATCGGCCTGTTTTCCAGTGACACACCCCAGGGCCTTACCCCCATGGACCGTGTAAAATTGTTCGTACGACCGGAAGATGTTTTAGTTGATGAGGCCTCGGATGTTAAGGCCACATTAATAAAATCTCATTTCAGAGGGCCGGGAAGAATCCATACATTTGAACTGCCCTCAAAACAGCGGATCACATGCCTGGACAAGTGTCCCAAACGCCTTGAGCGTTTCAACGAATACGGTATCTCGGTCTGCCGGGCAAATATCAGGATATTTCAATAATCCGACGATTATTTTAAGCTGTTCCGAACCATTAAATTTAGTCAGTTCTGTTTCATTTCAGGCCTTACCGTCTTGGCTCGCTGCATCTGAATATTTTTCATGACCATCATCATTTTTTCCATTGTCTCAGGGTCAACCTCCTTGCGGGAATTCCAGGGGAAACTGGTCTGCACCACATAACTGAGATACGCCCTTTTCGGAATTTTGTTCTGCCAGTGACCGGTCATTTTAGCCGTAACAATCCCGCCGGTAAAAAGCAGGCCTATGATAACGGCGATGGTGAATGATCCCACCTTTTTCTGTCCGGGGAAAAATGAAAACCCAATAGCCTTTTCTTCAGGGCAGTGCTCAACACAGGACATGCAAGCCATGCACTCCGGGGAGCGCACGTTTTGTTTGTTAGTGATCAGGATGCGTCCGGGACAGGACTTTTCACACCTCCCACACCGGGTGCAATGGTCAGGATCCCGTTTAATGCTGCCCGCACTTAAAAAACCTGCGATTCCTAAAATTGCCCCGTAAGGACACAGATACCGGCACCAGAAATGCTGGATAAAAAAGGACAATAGTGTCAACACGATCATCACAATCAGTGCTGTCCTTGAAATCTGCGTAAAAAAAGTGAGCATTTTGATATCGGCGAACATATTATAGGGGCTTTGTATGAACCCGGCGATGGAGTCTGCCGGCATTTTAAAAAAATGCTGTAGATAAAAAATCCCGCTATCAGATATTTCAAGCTGCGCAGGACCATATCAATGGGGCGATAGACCTTGACAGGATGTCTGAAAATTTTCAAATAGACCTTATGAAGCCACTCGGACAAGGTCCCGATGGGACAGACCCAGGCACAGAACCCTTTTTTCACAAAAACCGCCGTCACGATGGCAATTAAAAAAATTACCAGCGCAGACGGGTGAATATCGTTGATGATACCTGTAAGCAGAAAATGCTTCAGGCTGACCAGCGCACTGATGGGAAGAAACGCCTCTACACCCGGCGGCCGGTTAAAATCAGGGATTAATCCTGTCTCAAGGGACCGGACAAATCCTGTAAATCGAACCCCGATAAACAAAACGATTAAAAAAAACTGTCTGAACAAGCCATCGGGTTCTCTGTGGTTTATCACCAAAGAAGGACAAAATTTTTGGTATCATCTTATCCAATGGCCCCTGTCATGCAGGGTGCAAGCTCTCGCTGCGCCAGCAAAGGTTCCGGATTAATCAGATGCCGGTTCAGCCAATCTTTGGGCGCATCCCCTTCCAGGGCCATGGACAAAAGCTCTGAAAAATGAAACACCGGCAGTTCATTTTCCGGCCGACACCGGATCTCCAGGTTCAAATGGCACATGGCGCAGGCGGTGACCACGCATTCCGCCCCGGACTGGACAGCGCCGACCATGATGCGGTTCACCAGTTTCTCGGCTATCTCAGGCCGCCCCACTGACAAAAAAGTACCACAGCATCGTGATATAAAAGGCCAGTTAAACACTTCAGCACCCAGAGAGGTCATGACCTTTTCAATCAACCCGTGATGATTGGGCATCTTGTTCATCTGCGGCGGACGGGCCAGCATGCAGCCGTAATACGGGGCGATTTTTAATCCCTTAAGCCGCCCTTTTAAATTATTAAAAAGCCCGGACTCCTGCATTTTCACCAGCAACTCGAAAAAATGAAGCAGTTGAAGCTCTTTATTGTACGAAAGATTAAAATGATCCTGATATTCCTGCTGTTTGTCAACAGATCCGTCCAGTTCCATTTTGGCGTGCCCCAGACGAAGGAAACACCCCGGGCAAGCCACCAGCATCGGCTTTTTCTCAGGCGCCCGGAACAGATTCCGGGATGCCAGGGACAGGGCCAGATCCGAATTGATACTGTGGGTGGAAGATGACCCGCAGCAGTTCCAGTCATCCACTTCGGTCAGCTCTATATTAAAATGATTCAAAAATGATATCAGGGATTCATTGTTCTCTTTTGCTGTGGTAGCAAGAGAGCACCCCGGAAAATAGGAAAGTTCGGTTGGATATCTCATTATACACCTGCCTTTTCAAACAGCGCTTTTACCGCCTTTTTATCCTTCACCTTTGAAGGCAACAGGTCTAGTTTGCGTTTTGACAGCATCTTTAACCCCAGATCCATATCCGAGAAAAAATCCATGCTGGCAAGCTTATAACGCATCATAATCTCAAGCTTATGGGTTCTGCCGTACCGGGAAATGGAGTTGACCACCTGGTTATGAAACTTTAATATGCCTGGTTCTGAAACGGTTCTGTTTTCTTTTATGGCCATCTGGCGGAGCACATCCATGACCGACGCCATGTCCACCCCGTTAGGGCACTCCACCGAACAGGTGTTGCATCCGACGCACAACCATATGGTGGAGGTGTTTAATACCTGCTCTTTCATGCCGAACTGAACCATCCGCAAAACAACATTGGGCAAAACATCCATATCCTCGGAGAGCGGGCACCCGCCGCTGCATGTCAGGCAATGCCAGCACCGGCTTAAATTGGCATGGCTCAATGTCTCAACCTGTTCAAGAAAGTTTGGATCTTTTTTTCCTGTTTCGATAATATCCATAAAGAACTCCCGCTTCTTATTGTTATTTTAACCGCCTGTTCCGGTGTTGGGACTATGCCCACGACCTTACCTTACTAAACACAATCCCGGGTTTCCTTGATTTAGATCAAGATTAAATCTTTTTTATTTCCCCACGGGCTTTTACATTTTTTTAAATTGTACCGAATGAAATAGTGGCCTGAAAAAAGCTGATGCGCTATACTAAGCAGATCTTAATACGGCACAATGCCGATTAAAAATTTAAGGGAGTACCACCCCAATGACCGCATCAAAAACCGGATATGCAAAGGCCTTTGCAACAACAATTGAAAAAATCGCCCCGCTTGCCACAGAACCTGTTTCTTTACAGGACTGCGTCGGCCGGGTAACAGCCGAAAATGTTTACTCAAAAGTCGATGCCCCTTCTGCTGATTCCTCTTTAAAAGACGGTTACGCGATCAACGCCTCACACATACTTGATGGTCAGGCAGATCAACCGGTTCGATTACCCCTTTTGGGCAGTTCAGCGGCCGGACAGGATATTGTGACACCCATCCCGGCGGGAACAGCCATGCGGATATTGACCGGCGCCAGAATCCCCTCAGGAGCAGATACGGTTGTGGCTGAAGAATTTGTCCAGGTCACTGGAAAAGACATCTTACTGACGCCTCCCATAAAAAAAGGACAGGACATACTGCCCAAAGGCAATGATATCAAAACCGGCGATCAGATCGTTAAAAAAGGAAGGCTTCTCACACCCGGCATGATCGGTTATCTGACCACCGGAGGTTGCCGGCAGATAAAGGCATATAAACAGCCGAAAGTGGCCATTATCGCCACCGGAGATGAGATCCTGCTGCCGGGCAGCCCCTTAACGCCGGGAAAGCTTTATGCCAGCAATATCCTCACCGTGAACGGCTGGTGCCGCCATTTTGGCATGACCACATCTTTAGAAATTTCCAAAGACAACCAGACAGATCTGGAAAACTGTCTGCAGCATGCCCAACAACACCACGACGCCGTGATCACCAGCGGCGGTGCCTGGACCGGGGACAAAGATCTGACAGCCAGGACCCTGGGCCATCTGGGATGGGAAAAGTGTTTCCACCGGATTCGCCTGGGGCCGGGCAAAGCGGTTGGTTTCGGACTTTTAAACCAGACCCCGGTTTTTATCCTTCCCGGAGGCCCTCCATCCAACCTGGTCACCTTTTTAACCCTGGCACTTCCCGGATTGCTGAAATTAGCCGGGTTTAAAAAACCCGGGCTTCCACAGATACCGGCAAGGCTTTCACAGACCGTAAAAAGCCAGGAAGACTGGACCCATGCCGAATTCGGGACGCTTGAAAAAACGGAGTCAGAGTTTTTGTTTCACCCCATCCCCAGGCGGGGAAGCCGGTTGAAGAGTATCGCAACTGCCCAGGGCCTGTTGTTGATACCCGAGGGAACGTCAACCATGAAAAAAGATGACGCAGTATTAGTCTATGATTTAAGACTATAATCTGGATATTTTATGATTTTTCTGGATTTAAAAGGCCTGTTAATAATCAACACACACTATGGCAGACCCATCATCACATCTGCTTAAACAGATGCTCATAAGACCGGCTCACGGCAATGGTCCGGTCAATAATATCAAACCCGATCATCATCTGGTTGGTAAAGGAGCGCTTGATGACCTTGATTTTATCAATATTGACGATGGCACTTCTGTGGACCCGCCAGAACTTTGTGGGATCCAGCTGCGCTTCCAGATCTTTGATCGGGGTCTTGATTAAAAACTCGTGTGATGCTGTCTGAACAATAGTATACTTATCCTCGGCCTTAAAATAGGCAATCTCCGAGACCGGAATAAACCTTAAATCACTGCCGGTTTTCACTTTCACCAGCCGCAGATAATCGGGTGCCTGCCAGTTTGCAAGGACCTGGATCACCTTTTGAATACTGTTGCTGTCTTCATGACGGCCCGGGCCTGCCTCAAAATGCTTTTTCAACCGGTCAATGGTGATCTTGAGCCGCTCACCGGTAGCCGGTTTTAATATATAATCTACAGCCTCGCTTTCAAAGGCCTGGACTGCATAGTGATCATACGCTGTAATAAAAACCACCTTGCAGAATGAAGAGACTTTTTTTGCCACCTCGACACCGGTCATCCCCGGCATCTGGATATCTAAAAAAGCCATGTCCGGTTTTTCTTTTTCAATTAAAGAAAGCGCCTCATGACCGTTTTGCGCCTGCGCTACTATTTCAAGCCGTGGCCACAGCTTTTTCAGCAGCATGGAAATCCCGACCCGCAGATTTTCCTCGTCATCAGCAACAATTGCCCGCCATTTTTTCATATCGGCACCTTTATCACGGCTTTCAGCCCGCTGGGCCGGTTGGGGCGCAACGTAAGGCCGGCTTTATCCCCATAGATGGCTGCAAGTCGCTGGCTGACATTATTGATACCAATACCGGCCTTTTTTGCACTCGTGTCTATACCATTGCCCGTATCGGATATCTCGATTTCAACAAATGTGCCTTCCATTTTACAGTCAATGGTTATCCGTCCGCCTTCCACCTTTGGTTCCAAACCGTACTTGATCGCGTTTTCAACCAGGGGCTGAATGATAAGGGGGGGAAATAAAAATTCATCAAGACCGGTCCTATCTTCGATCTTAAAGCTGAGACGATCCCCCATTCGGATTTGAAAGATATCCAGGTACTGCTTTACCAGATCCAGCTCCTGGGACAGGGTGATCATCTCCTGCCGCGTCCTGTCAAGGGATATCCTTAAATACTCATTCACATCGATGAGCATCTTTTTGGCCTTTTTAACATCAATATCAAACAGCATGATCACGTTGGAAAGGGTGTTGAACAGAAAATGGGGCTCGATCTGTGCCTGGAGCAGCCGCAATGTTGTCATGGCCGCCTCTTTTTCCATGGTCAAACGCTTGATTTTCTCTTCCTGGATTTTATTTTCAAATTCTGCCAGCCTTTCCCTGGCAGTGAAAAAATAGATGATCGGCACCCCGAACACCAGGCCAAACACGGCAACCTGAGAGAAGACGCGGCCATAGTCGGAATATAATTCAAGTCCCTGGGAAAAATAGAGAAATCCCAGGCTTAAAACCCCGCCCACAATCACGCCGGCAAAAAGGCCGAATGCGATACAAACCCCCATCCATCCGTTGAGCCTGTCTTCACTGATACGGATCCCCAGGTTAACAAATGAACAGATTGAAAGGCCGGTGAACTGTGAAATGATAAAAATAGTCCAGAAGCTCTCATCCTTCATCACCATCAAAAACAGCACTGCTGCTATGGCCGTATCAAAAAGTACGGTAATGGCCAGGGACTTTGTATACTCCTTTTTATGTTTCACTGCCGGTTCCCTTTTCCAATACTGTTTTTCTTATCTTTGTATCATCCTTATTTTCCACACCGTCACTTTTTCTTTGCTCCATAGCTACAAGCCGGTTTCTTAAATAGTCTTGCAGTAAAAACAGACAAATGAAAGGAATAAATTCCGGGAACAATTTATTTGCACGGAAGAATAACAACACCGCAAATCCTGAAATGGTTCCCATCAGCAAAAAACAGGAACTATTCTTAACAAGGTTTATATCAGAAGAGACCACACCGACAAATCCCCTGGCGCTAAATAAAGTACAAGCTCCTCCCACTGCGATCATCCAGAGGAACAGGCCTGAAGCCTGAAGGTGTTCATAAAACATGTTCAGCCAGTATTGGTGTGTAATAAAGGCCACACCGCCACAGATCAGGTAGAGGTTAATACCTAAAAAGAGCCGGTCAAAGGGCCTTTTTTTATACAGGAAAAATAGGATAAGGAGTGCGGCGGCCATCCCGCTGATGACGAACGGAGATTTAAAGCTGCCCGGAACCTGAGTGTCAATGGCTCTAAGATACGCTAAAAAAATGGTTATGGGGATTGCTTCTAAAAATCTGTGCATTGTTGTTTTCCTCTGGATCAGATTTACCACATATGCTTTAAAATACTAAATCACCAACATCCATGCAACGCCATTCATCCCTCATATTCTGCCATTCATCGCTTTTACCATCCACCTGTCTGTATTCAATTGCAGGGATTTTAAAACTCTGTATCATGGCCCCAGATGCTAACCTACGGGTTTATCCCATCACACAAAGGAGACAAAAAAATGAAACATTTTTTAATAACGTTTGCACTCATTACCATGATGATTTTCCCCGCCGGACAATCAACATTTGCCGGTCAGGCCAAGACAAATACCGCCAGTCTTGTGATCCACATAACCGGATTTGATAATACCGACGGCCAGGCCAAGGTGGCGCTGGTGAACTCACAGAAAAACTATGAGTCAGATGGCGCGCCCTATATGGGATTTAATTTTAAAATCATCAACAATGAAGTGCTTCAGACCGTTAATGTACCGAAAGGCGAATACGCCGTCAAAGTATACCACGATGAGAACACAAACGATGAAATGGATACCCTGATGTTTGGTATCCCGTCTGAAAAATATGGGTTTTCCAACAATGCCAGGGGCACCTTTGGGCCGCCGGCGTTTGGTGACGCAAAATTCAAAGTGGAATCGGCTGAGCACAAAATAAGTATCAAGATTGAATAGCGGTTAGGTATCAGCGGTTAGGTATCAGCGGTTAGGTATTAGATTAAAAATGTTGGAAAGGAGATAAATGTTATGGCGCTTCCCAAAAAACTATCCAGAAGAAAATTTATCAAAACCCTGGCCATGGCATCCGGTGCCGCAGCTGTCGACTGGACCGGGTTCGGTGTATTGGCAAGCCAGATTAAGAACAAAAAGAACTATCCCATCGTGGTTATTGGATCAGGGTTAGGCGGCCTTGTCAGTGCGGCTTATCTCTCCAAGTTCGGGTTTGACGTCACCGTTCTGGAACAGCACAGCATCCCGGGCGGATATGCCACCTCTTTTGACCGGGGAGATTTCACCTTTGATGTCTCGCTGCATGCCACGGTTGCCGAACATGCCATGCCCCAGATGATCCTTTCCGACCTGGGGCTGTGGGAAAAGCTTGAAATGGCTTACACGCCTGAATTGCGGAGAATCGTTACCGATGATTTTGATGTCACGCTTCCGGCCAAAGATCCGGAAGGGGTGAAAAAGGCCCTGTCAGAACATTTTCCCGGGGAAGAAAAGGGTATCCGGCAATTTTATTCCCAGATGGAACAGGTCATTGCCGAGCTGTGGGGGGGGAAAGAATTTAAATCCTCCATGATGAAAAAGCTGGC
>CAZLTD010000127.1:0-16205 GCA_964562385.1 uncultured Desulfobacula sp. | reverse complement strand
CACACGGATTCAACATCATCACCGATAATTCCCACAATACAGGTTGAGTAAACAAATGCCGCTTTGGGAGAATACTTTTCAATTAATTCCAGCAGTGCCTTTTCCAGTTTTTTCTCGCCGCCGTAAATGACATCAATCTCTGACAGATCTGTGGAAAAGCTCATCCGGTGAAGTTCCACTCCCGATGAGAGTGCTCCCCTGATATCCCAGGTATATGAGGCACATCCAATGGGACCGTGGATCAGGTGCAGCGCATCTGCAATGGGATACAGCACCACCCTTGAACCGCAGAAAACACAGGCCCTCTGGCTGACGGCACCTGCCAGGCTTTTTTTCTCACAGGCCATTTCAAAGGCATCATCGCCTTTTTTATAAATCTGATTTTTCCGGCCTTCGAGTATTGCGATGGGTTCCATATGGTTTATCCTTTGGGTAATTTTTTTTAAATAATTGTTCTACATGACCAGTTCAAACTGTTCTTCAGGGGCATCCCTGTCCATTCGATCCATGAGGGCATCCAGGATTTTCTCCAGCAAACGGATACCGCCTTTGTAGCAGACGCCTGGAAAATACGAGTGGCCGATGCGGTCCAGTATGGGGAATCCATACCGGACAAAGGGAATATCATCGTCCCTGGCCATGTATTTACCGTAGGTATTGGCGATCAAAAGATCCACCGGATCATTTTTAATCCACTGGTGAAGCATATACATATCCCCGGATGACTTGACATTGACCTTACAGGGCAGATCGGCTGTCAATCCGGCGATTTTTTTCTCAAAGGCCTTGCCCGGTGTCCCCGTGACAATATGAATTGGCATCATGTCTATATCGATTAAAAATTCAACCAGCGGGATCAGGTGATCCGGATCTCCGGCCAGCGCTACTTTTTTACCGTAAAAATACTGGTGCATGTCTGTTATCACATCTAAAAGCTGTCCGCGCTCCCGTGTGATCGTGTCTGGAACACTGACCCCTGCGGCAACTCTTAATGCATCAATAAACCGATCGGTGGCAGCAAGCCCGATGGGCAGGTCCTGGACCTGACAGGGGACGTTCCATGTGGTGTCCAACGTCCTTGCTGCATCTGCCGAAGCAAGCTCACCAAGGGCAATGGTGCCAATGGAATCAGCCGTACTGATCAATTCTTCCCGGGTGACCCCGCCTGTGGGAAACATCTTGTACTTTCCTGTCTGGGGGCCGTTAAGGACGTTGGACGTGTCCGGAAAAACAATGGGGGTGGCCCCCATTGTTTGAACCATGGCCTTGATTTCCGCCATGTCTGACGGCTCCACGTATCCCGGGATAATATTAAATTTCCCATTGGACGCACCGGTGGGGTTGGCAAACTGCATGCACATGGCTTTGGTCATGTTGGAAAAACCGGTCACATGGGAGCCTACATAGCTTGGGGTACTGGCATGGATCACGGCCTTGCCGTCCGGCACCTTTCCGTCTTTTAAGGCTTTGTCTTTAATCTGATTGACGTCATCGCCGATGGTTTCGGACAGGCATGTGGTATGCACGGCAATAATATCCGGATCATAGGTGGTAAAAATATTATCAATCGCCTGAACCAGGTTGGCCTGCCCGCCAAAGACAGAAGATCCTTCTGTAAAAGAACTGCTCGCGGCCATAACCGGCTCCCGATAGTGGCGGGTCAGAGTACTTCGATGATAGGCGCAGCAACCCTGGGACCCGTGGGAATGGGGCAGGCAGCTGTGTATGCCCAGAGAAGCATACATGGCGCCGATGGGCTGGCATGTTTTGGCCGGATTAACAGTGAGGGCCTTTCTGGGTTTTATCTTTGTATCTGTATGTCTGAGAAGCATTGCGCAAATCTCCTATAATTTTCTATATATTTTTAAATTGTGGGGTTATCGGCTGACTGCGGGCTGTTATTATTCCCAACCATACGTGGCGGACAGTTCCGGATTCGACTGCCAGGGCGCCTCAAGGTATTTCCAGACTTTAGAATTAACCATTCGATCTATTTCACGATAAAAATTAATCGCGCCCCTGAACCCGGCATAGGGACCGCCGGCATCGTATGAATGTAATTGTTTCATGGGAATGCCGCTTTTTTGAATGGCATATTTTTCTTTGATTCCCGCACAATAGATGTCGGGTTTATATATATCTAAAAGCAGTTCGGTTTCATATTGACTGACATCGTCAATCACCAGGGCATTGTCGTCCATATCCGTCATCATGCCCTTATAATTTTTAAACTCAAAACCCTTTTCTTCCAATGCCTTGATCTGATCATCTGTTTTTCTGGGGCGAAATTTCTCTGCATCTTTTTCCACATCAAGCTCTTCAATGTTTCTGGAATCCGCATCAATCTTAATAGAGGGTATGACATCCCTGCCCTCATAATCATCTCTATGGGCAAACTCATATCCTGCAGAAACGGTTTTCATACCGATTTCCTTGAACAATTCCTGGTAATGATGTGCCCGGGATCCCCCCACAAAGAGCATCGCCACCTTGCCTTTGCATCGTTTTTCAACTTGTTGGCGAACCTTCTCAACTGCCGGCATTTCTTCTTCAATGGTTTTTTCAACCAGGGCCGAAAGCTCTGGCTCATCAAAATATTCGGCAATCCTGCGCAATGATTTGGCCGTGGATCTGGCCCCGATAAAATTAATTTTAATCCAGGGGATGCCGTACTTGATCTCCATCATGTCAGCCACATAATTAATGGACCTGTGACACATGACGGTGTTTAAATCTGCGGTGTGGGCATTGGCAAACTGATCATATGTGGAGTTTCCTGAAAATGTGGAAACTACACCGATATTACATTTGTCCAGGATTCGATCAATTTCAAAACCGTCACCTCCAATGTTGTATTCACCGAGCAGATTGATTTTATATTCAGCATCAATAATGGTGTCATCTTCACCCACCATGTGCTTGAACACCCCGTTGTTGGCAATATGATGGCCGGCAGACTGGCTCACTCCCCTGTACCCTTCACACGAGAATCCAAAGATATTGATACCCAGTTTTTCTTTCATCTCCCTGGCCACGGCATGGACATCATCACCGATCAGCCCCACAGGGCATGTGGAAAAGATAGAAATTGCCCTGGGTTTAAAAATATCATAGGCTTCCTGGATAGCTGCTTTAAGTTTTTTTTCACCGCCAAAGACGATGTCTTCATCCTGCATATCTGTTGAAAAACAATAGGTCATAAAGTTTTCATCATCCAGTGACGGGGGCCGGGTCTGGTTTCTCCGGGTGAGCCAGGAGTAAAACCCACACCCAATAGGCCCATGGGTGATATTGACAATATCCCTTGTCGGCCCCAGAATAACCCCCTTACAACCGGCATAGGAACAGCCCCTCTGGGTGATGATACCCGGAACCGTTCTGACATTTGACCCGATCTGAGGCACGGTACCGTCTTCATTTTTTTTATTGACCATGATCTGTTTGGAACGCTTCCTGGCCACCTTGGCTGGATAACGGTTCAACAATTCCTTTTTAACAATTTCCGGATCCGGCAGATCAACGGTTCCGGTTTTTATATTTTCAGCGTCTTTTTCTGAAACACTCATTTTATTTTTCCATCCTTACACACTTTTTCGGGCATTAAAAATCATCCAGAACTTTATCGCCATTCTCCCCGGTTCTCACGCTGAGCGAATCCATAATCGGCATGACCCATACAACACCATCGCCGGATTTGCCCGTCTGGTTGGCTTCAATAATCGTATCAACGGTTTTGGACACCAGTTTATCGGGAACCACAATTGAGATAGTTCGTTTGGGAAACAGCCGGCCTGTCTGTCCCAGCTGGACAATGGCCTCCTCAAATCCCTGCTCCGCACCTTTTAAAAGAGCCATATCCACAAGCCCCTTCCCCCTGCCCAAAGCCTCTGAGGCAGTCATAGAGGAAACACCTGTTTCAATCAGGGCTTCTTTGGTCCTGTTAATCATGTTCAGGCGGATAACAGCCATGATTTCTTTCATGCGGGCACCTCTTTTGTTTCTTCTTTGCCTGTTTCCTTGATGCCCGAACTGATTGTATAAATCTCTTCAACCGGGCTGATGAAAATCTTACCATCGCCAAAAGCACCTTCTTCACCGGACTTGGCGGTTTTCATAATGGTCTTGAGAACAAAGTCCTTATCTTTTTCATCAATAACGGTGATAAGCATCTCCTTTGGGATTTCATCGTAAGTGATTTCTCCAATTTTAATGCCCCTTTGCTTACCGCGGCCAGCAACACTCATTCGGGTTACAGCCGGAAAACCGGCTTCCATCAGCGCGCCCATGATCGGATTGGTCTTTTCCGGTCTGACAATTGATCGAATCATTATTTTCATTATTAATTTTCCTTTTTTTAAATTTCAATTACGCGGCAACACCATGTTTAATCAACAGGGTCTCGAGTTCTTCAATGCTGATGGGCGTGGGAACTACAAACATTTCATTTTCATCGATTTTTCTGGCAAGCGCTCTGTATTCATCTGCCTGGGAATGCTCCGGTGCAAATTCAATAACGGTTTTCCGGTTGATTTCTGCCTGTTGAACCATGTTATCCCTGGGGATGAAGTGGATCATCTGGGTGCCCAGCATATCGGCCAGGACCTCAATCATCTCTCTTTCATTATCCACGTTTCGGGAATTACAGATCAGGCCGCCCAACCGAACCCCGCCTGCCTGGGCAAACTTTACAATACCTTTACAGATGTTATTGGCTGCATACATGGCCATCATCTCGCCGGATACCACAATATAAATTTCCTGGGCCTTTCCCTCCCGGATGGGCATGGCAAAACCGCCGCAGACCACATCCCCGAGCACATCATAAAATGCGTAATCCAGGGACTCATCATCTTCATACGCACCCAACTGCTCCAGCAGGTTTATGGAAGTAATAATACCCCGGCCGGCGCAGCCAACCCCAGGTTCCGGGCCGCCTGACTCTGTGCACAAGGTGCCGCCGTATCCAACCTTTCTAACATCTTCCAGCAGAACATCCTCCCCCTCTTCCCTGAGCGTATCCAAAACAGTTTTCTGGGCCAGCCCACCAAGCAGAAGCCTAGTGGAATCCGCCTTTGGATCACAGCCAACAACCATTATTTTCTTACCGGCTTCCACCAGCCCTGCAACTGTGTTCTGGGTCGTTGTTGATTTGCCTATTCCACCTTTTCCATAGATCGCTATTTTCCTCATCATCAATTCCTTTATAATTAAATAAATTGCCAAACTGCATTACTTGCAGTATTTGTGGTACATGCTGGTAAACTTATTTAGCAATCATCATTCCAAATATGAGAAAAATAGTGTTTTATTTTATATAACTTTGATTTTATTAAAGAAAATAATGTTCTTTGAATTTTCTGAAAGTTTAATTTCGTGTAAAATTTTGATGTTAAAAATATTAAACTACAAAATTGTATTCAAAATATTACTATTATGTAGTTTAATTTGTGAAATTTTCTATACTTAAGTCATAGTTTCAAAGAGAGAAGAGAGTGAGATTTGTCAAATCAGTTTGAAAAACCAAAGACATTTTAGCAAGCTTACACAATTGTAACATTAATCTTTTATATCGTTTTTGTCAGACAGATAAGATTCGTTTTACGCCACTTTTGGTGACAATAAAAACCCAAGGCAGACTGATTATCCATATCAGCCAAAAGCTGAACACTGCTGACACCTCTTTTGCCGGACCACTCATAGACAGCCTTCAAAAGTTTTCTACCGACACCTGCGTTTCTAAATTTTGAATTCACGACCAGATCTTCCATAACGGCCGCAGCGCTGCCCTGGGCCGTCGATATCCTGGTCTGGACAGAACACATGCCAACAACCTTATTTTTATACTGGGCCACCTTAACAGCTCTGTGTTTCCCACATCCATTGATCAGCATGACAAGACCCTTTTTCTGTTTTTCGGTCTCAAAATTAAAATCCTTTTCGATCGAAAAAAGTTGCTCCAAGAGACTGACAAGTGCATCAATATCATCTACAACAGCATTTCGTACTATAATTTTGTCTGACATCATATTACAGGCCTTTAATCAAATAATCATAAATGGTTTTCGACATTCCACAGTCAGATTTAACTTCAAGTATGGTTTCCAATCAAGCAGAAAAATGTAGAGACCAATACCACCTGGCGGCGCGGCCCGCCTGTGCACACCAATAAAAAAAAGGCCGCACCTGCCATGGAGCCGGTACGGCCTTTTTTTAAAGCCTGAAATACAAATCATGATAATCATTAATACATGGCGTTAATCTCACCTTCATAGGTTTTGACGATGATATTCTTTTTAAGCTTGAAGGTCGGTGTCATCATCTCATTTTCAATGGTGAATTCAGGAACGATTTTTACTTTTTTAATGGTTTCAAATGAGGGCAGGTTCTTATTGCCCTTTTCCACTTCCCGGTCAACCAGGCTGGAAATTTCAGGATGATGCAGCAATTCGGAATAGGTATCAAAGCTGATTTGACTGTCCTTCGCAAAGGCCTGGATATTCTCCTCATCCAGTGTCACAACCGCAGAAAGATATTTGCGCTGATCACCGATAACACAGAACTGGTTGATATACTTTGATGTAGACATGATGCCTTCTATGCGGGCCGGGGCAATATTTTTCCCGCCGGCCGTGATAATCAAATCTTTCTTGCGTCCGGTTATTTTCAGCACATTGTTGTCTTTGATCTCTCCCAGGTCTCCTGTTTTCAGCCACCCGTCCGGTGTAAAGGTTTTGGCTGTCTCTTCCGGCATTTTATAGTACTCTTTCATGACATTGCGGCCCTGGAACAGGACTTCACCGTCTTTGTCAATCTTGTGGGAAATGCCGACACCCGGAGGACCGACCACACCAAAATCAAAGTTTTCAGGTCGGTTCACATTGGAGAAAGAGGTGTTCTCGGTCATCCCAAGACCTTCCAGGACAAGAAGACCTGCGGCATGGAAAAATCTTGCAATATCAGGGTTCAGCGGGGCTGCGCCACTGATACACCATTTGACATTCCCTCCCAGTGCTGCATGAATTTTTGAAAAAATCAGTTTGGTGGCCACTTTATATTTTAAGCCCAGCAAAAAAGGAATCGGTTGTTTTTTAACTGTAAGATCGCTGACCTGTGCGCCCACGCTGCACGACCAGTTAAATATTTTTAATGCCGCACCGCCCTTGGCCTCGGCACCGCTGATTATTTTTGAATATATTTTTTCAAACACCCGGGGGACACTGACAAACCAATGGGGTGACGCCAGCTTGAAATCTTCCAGTAGGGTATCGATCCCCCTGGCAAATGTGGTCCGGTTTCCTGTAATCACACCGGTATAACAGCAGGTGCGGGCAAACACATGGGCCAGAGGGAGAAAAACAAACATCTCCTCCCCATCATTGAACTCACCGCTTTGTAAAACAGACTGGCAGGTATAGGTGACGTTGTCATGGGTGAGCACAACACCCTTGGGAAGTCCGGTTGTTCCGGATGTATAGACAATGCCGGCAGTGTCTTTGGCTGTGACCTGTTTTGTTTTTTCTTCAAAAACAGCGTCGTCAACTTCTTTTCCAAGCTCCAGAAACTCATCAAAGGTGATCACCCAGTCGTCTCCTGAATACTCACCTTCAAACAGAACAACTTTTTTAACTTGGGAAAGATTGTCCCGGATACTTAACACCTTTTCCAGCTGGACCTGATTTTCCGCAAACACGATACCTGCATCTGAATGATTGATGATGTATTCACAATCAGGGGCCAGGTTTGACTGATAAATCCCCACGGTGCCGACCCCGATACTCATGTTGGCAAAATCGGTTAAAACCCATTTATAGCAGGTATAGCCCAGGATGTTGGCTTTATCACCCTTGTTCAACCCCAGGGCAATAAGACTTTTACCCACTGCTTTTACCTGATCATAAAACTTCTGCCATGATAAAGATGTGGCGTTGCCCTCTTCATCAAACCACCGGTACGCCGGATCATGAGTATATTTGCCAACGGTATCGCTCAGCATTTGATGGAAATTGTCATAGTCCCTGAACTGCATAAACCCTCCTGACTATTTAACTGGTAAAATTTTTTTTGCCTTAACCCACAAAAAGATTCAATGAATCTATAAATTGGGCATCCTCTTCATCAATGACGCGGATACACTCTTTATGTATCCGTTTTTTCAATTCCTGAAAGATTCCTCTCTGTTTGGCAAAAGAGCCTGCAAAGGCGACGGCATCGGTCAGCAGAGTTTCTTTCTCACAGGCCTTGATAATGACTTTGGCATCTTCAAGCTCTTGGGCGGCCATTCTCTGGCCGGACAAAAGCATCTGGTTAAACAGATATTCAGGCACTGCCTTGCGCACAAATGAGATCATCCCGGGAAGAAAAGGTATGGACACATCGACCTCCGGAAAGCAGAAAAAGCCCCGATCCTTTCTCATGAACCTGAAATCGCAGGCACAGGATATAATGGCACCGTTGCCATAGGCATGGCCGTTAATTGCCGCGATCACCGGAACCGGAAAAAGCAGCAGCCGTTTAAAGATCTCATTCATGCCATGCATGAAGGAGATGACCGCCTCATTTTCCTGGGCCTGGAGTTTGCCGCCGATCCATTCAACATCAATTCCCTGTGAAAAATTTTTCTCGTCGGTTGAGGTCAGGACCACAGCCTGGATGTCGGAGTCTTCGATGACCCCATCCAGGCACTGATTCAACTGCTCGGCAAAAACCTTGTTCATTCTATTGGCACCATTGCACATTTCCACAATTGCCACATTATTTTCTTTTCGCCATTCGATAACTGCCATGATCTCTCCTGTATGCTTTAAATACGCCTATCTTATTCTCGTTATCATTATTTGTGGGCTGCCTGCTTTTTCGCCCTGGCTCATTCGCAGCCTTGCTCTATCGAATCAGGGATTCATTTCATACGCATCAATCAGTGAATACACATGCTTGTTTAATACGTTCTCAAATTGCCCATCATCCACTGCCGGGCGCTTAATCATTTTCATGCAGGCATCCTGCTGGGGCCCGGTGGACAGACCTTTTCCCTGAAGCTCAACACCGAATTTGGAAAAATCTCTGATCATAAAACTAAAAATCTGATTTAAAAGGTCATCGTCGATATTTTCAATGGCGGCACTTTCAATAATAAGCTGCCCATAGGCCACCAGCGTGAAGATTTCACCTACGCAGAGAAGATAATCAAAATCATTCATCATCTGGTCTTTTAATTCCATTCCCGAAACCATGAGGTACTCTTCATACGCGTTGATCTGCTCTTTGAAAATGTCAATATTGGGCAGATCTTTTGACGCATAGGTTTTCCGAAAATCGTGGAATTGAATCTTGGCATATCCCCGGGTGGGACCCTGCTCAAACATATAATCGTCATTTTGCGCCCCATTCAATTTCGGGACCTCATCAAACTGGCCGGGATTAAAAAAGTAAGAGGGGATCAGTTTAACGATCAGGGCCATATTGACATGACGTGTTCCTTCAAGTTTGGGGAAACCGCGCAGCTCAACCACTGCCTGTTCAAAGTAGAGATCTTTTTCAAACCCCCTGGCGGCAATGATATCCCAGAGCAGTTCATGAACTTCCTCACCCTGGAGCGATACTTTCATTTTCATGATGGGGTTATACAAAAGATAGCGTTTATCATCAGCCGAGGCGCAGCGCATGTAATCGGTTGCCCGCAGACCGAACAGTTTCATGGCTGCCAGGCGGCAGTATGCATCCACAAAGAGTTTTTTCACATGGGTAAACTCGGTCACATATTTGCCGTAAAGGTTTCTTTTGGAGGCATGATTCAGGGCTTCGTAAAAAGAGTGGGTCACAATGCCTGTGGCGCCGGAACCGATATTAAATTTACAGATATTGATCGTGTTGAGCATATCATCCCAGGCCTTGGATCCCCGTGACAGGATTTCATCTTCGGTAATGGGGTAATCATGCAGTTCAAACTCGGACACATAGTTCTGGGCCCAGATAACGTTTTGTACGCATTCATATTTTTCATGTTTTGAATCCACGGCAAAAAACACATAATCATCTGTACCGTCTACTTTACCGAACACGGTTACGATGCCTGCTTCATTGCCGTTGCCGATATAGTACTTGGACCCGCGGGCCAGATAGGTGTCGTCTTTTTGCGGGTAAAGCCGCATGGATGAAGAATAGATATCTGCGCCATGTTCCTTTTCAGACAGACCGAATGCGCAAAGAGGATTTTCTTTCAGTTTTTCAACAGCCTTGTGCTTGAACGCCTCGTTATCGCCTAAAAAAACAGGATCCAGCCCAAGGGTTGAGACATGGAACATGTACCAGTAGACCGTGCCGTAGAATCCGCAGATTTCAGAAAACTCATACATGCGGTAGGTACTGTAATACTGATCATCATCGCCATACCCCTTTGGCAGAAAAAGCGTTTCAAATATCCGCTCCTTTTTCACAAATTCGGCAAAATCATAGGTGAATTCCCTGGAGCGGAAGTCCTCTTTCATTTTTTTCATGCCTTTTTTTTCAAACCAGTCAATGGTTTTAAGCATGATCTCTTTTGACCGTTCGTCCGGATAGTTTCTGTCCTGGTAATTTTTAGGGTTTAATAACAGCATGTCTCACACCTCATTTTCATATTTATATAAATATTGTTTGCACACCAACATGATAAACTCACTCCCAGACCAGATCTTTGAGGAACCGTTTGAACAGGATCTGCTCTTCAGGATTAAATTGTGCTAGAAGTTCTTTGTTGGCCTGTTTTCTGAGTTCAATCAATTGCATTTTCTTCTCGTTTGCCTTGCCGGAAGTGGACAGACGGCTGACACGTTTGTCTTCCGGATCCTGTTTTTTTATAATCCAGCCGCCTTCAACCATCCTGTCCAGCACGCCTGACAAGGTGGCTTTATCTAAAATAAGCATCTTGCCAAGTTCCGCTGCGGTGATGTCCTCTTCATACCAGAGGCCTTCCAGAACCAGGTGCTGCATATTTGTCAGGCCAAACGGCTTCAGCTGTTTTTTAAAATCGCCATGGGCTTTCTGATAGGCCTTCCCCAGAAGAAAGACAGTGCAATCGGGAAGTTCAGTTTGTCTATTTTTCATAAAAAGTTTCCTTTCGCATACAAACTATTAAAATAGTTTGATTATAAAGTCAACGTTTTGACAAATAAACAATGTTTACCAACAGCAATACCACCTTAGACGATTGAAATTTTAAAAGATTTTCAGCAATCAACCCGGACGCTTCACGAAATGAGTTACCTGCGGGGGGATATTCTTTGTCTGCTGATGTTGGCGATAATAGCAGTAGAACTTTTTACCTTCATTGGGTTGTTTAACATAGCTTACTTTTCATGAATTACTCAGGCTGATCAGAGTCGACAGTTTGCGCAGCCTGAGTATCAGGGTTGGACAATTCATGGATTAATCTGCGGTTTTCATTCTTCAACTCTTTCATCCTCAGCTCTCGATCAATAAACAGGCGGTTCATGCGTTCCAGTTTTGCCGTTTTTTCTTCAAGTTCCGAAGTCCGCTCCTTAACCCGACGTTCAAGCTGGGTTTTGGACTTCCTAAGTTCTGTCTCCATTGTCTTACGCTCACTGATATCCACCATGAACCCTTCGATAAGAGACAGCTTGCCGTCTTCGTCATAGATGGCACGGGCATTCAGTTCCACCATAATCCGGCTTTGATCCTTGCGGAAAAACTGTGTTTCAAAACCCTGCACCCTGCCATTTTCGCTAAGCTTTTTGACAAATTCATCCCTCTCTTCAGGATTAACATAAAGCTGGGTTTTGGCATCAGTTACTCCTTTCATCAAATCTTCTTCAGAGTCATATCCCAGAAGTTCCACCATTGCTGGGTTTACCGAAACCTGCCCCCCTGACACACTTGATTTATATATGCCTTCCACGGCGTTTTCAAAAATACCACGATATTTCTTTTCGGATTTTTTAAGGGCTGTCATCTGCTCATTGATTGTTTCTCCCATACGTCCCAGAATGGAAAGAAACGGCATAAATTCTTTAACCGGCATGTCACCATCCTGTGTGATATAGGAACCGGCATTGTAAGATTTCGCCACCTTTTCAAGGAGCTGGAGCGGTTTTTCCAGGAAGATCCGGAGAAAAACACCGGTGAGGACAATCAAAACTGCAATAATAATGACTGCCATGAGAATGCTTGTTTTTAATAACCGGATACTGTTTTGTTCATGAAAATGATTTGTAAGCGAAATATAGATGTTCCCGATGTGCTTTTTATTATAGATAACCTTCCCTTTTTTCGTCAGCAAAGATCCTTTTGCATCTTTTTCGATATTGAGTAAAACCTCACCTGTTACATCGACAATTTTAAGCTGTACGATTAAATCATTCTGGGAAAATGACCGCCCTATCTGGTCTATATTTTTGTAATTAAGATTCCACAACGGGAGTTCAAGAACGTCCGCTAAATAGTCAATGCCCTGCTGCGCTCTTTTTTCCATCTCCATTTCGGCCTTGCGGGAAACACTGAAGTAATTAAAACCGATCATAAATGCAGATGCCGCGATTACTGTCAGGACGAGGCTATAGGTAAGATTTCTGGATATTGACGATGACTTGTTGTTTTTCATTGGGGCGATTTTTTGTCTACTACCTCCGTTATTCGTACCTGACGCGATATTACTTCCACTTATTTAATATCCTCTCCTGAATTCCCTTTCTTTTGATCGCATCAAATCCAGCCTGAAATTTTTTCACAATATCACTGTCGGTGGATATACTGAAAGCGACATATGCCTTTGAAGACATCTCTTTAATATTCCAGATCTTCTCTATCTGCCCCGGGTCATAGCCATACCGCTGGACATCGTAGCGAAATCTTGTTTCACTGTAAGGAATAAAATCAACTCTTCCCCGAAATAACTTATCGATATTCTGTTTGTCTTCATCGACAAGTTCCACCTCGAATCCATGTGAGGTTAAAAATTGTGTTTTAACGTTATTTTTCCCACCGGCACTTCCAGCCCTGTATTTTTTTAAGTCTTCCAGTGTTGAGGCTTGAATATCCTTTCGTGATTTAAGCTTGTACAAATTAATTTCATTGTCCGCAATGGGCCCGGCCCATTTAAACAGCGCCTCTCTTTTTTGAGTCCTGGAAGTGGGGAAAAGCCCAATATTTTTCTGGGTCTCCAGCATTTTATACCCTCTTGCCCAGGGCATGATTTCTATTGCCGTGCCCGCCATCCCCATCTCTTTTAATACCGCCTGAACGACCTGGACGGCCTTGCCTTTTACCTGCCCGTTCTCTATGAAAGCATTGGGTGCCGCATCCTCGGCGACGAGCATAAAATCCTGGGCATTCACACTGCATATAGACAATGACAGGCTAAAAATTAAAAAAACGAATAGTTTCATATTTTTCCCCTTATGCTTATCTCAAAATCGCTATCTTTAAATTGCGGTGTTGGCAGGATATTGTAGCTTCAGTTTTAATATGATGACAGATCTTATGGATTTTGATTGATTTTCTTAAGATTAAACCATGTTAGAAACAATTTCTCAAGTATTTTCAGCCCGGATGTTTTCGTTATAACTCCGGACGATAATTCAGAAATTTAAAGAGAGCTACTGGCGGGCACGCATTGATGTCAAAACGAAGATTTCGTCTTCTCTTAGGTGTATTTCTTTTCTGATTTCAGTCAGACAACAAATCTGGCCGACAAAAGCTTTATTACTATGAGGCCACAGGGCTTATATTTACATATTAATCCTGTTAATCGAACCAAACGACATCACACTTTCCCACTAATTTCCTGGGGCTGGTATCGTTTTTTTTGGCCGTACTGCAATGGTGTATGCGAAAGGGAAATTATCACCATAATCATTTATGAATGTGTTGCCCGTGCTAAAATTAAATCGCGTTGTAAATGATTCCTGATACCAGATATATTTTCGAGGAACATTTAAATTGAGTCGTAACACTTTGGATGTGATTCGTTTTTTATACAGTCTCAATACTTCATCATAGAGTGCCAGGCGCCAGTCCCCACCACTTTTTTTAAGATTGGAAGTCCATTTTTGGGCAGCAAAACGCCCAAGAATATCAGATTCGTGAAAATAGAACTCAAGTCCGTTCTCTTTGTCCAGTATAATTCCATTCGCGAATTTTATATATTGATCATCTGATAATTCAATTTTGCCGTATGCAGATTCCTTTGACTTAAGAGGCCCGGCTGAAAAATCTTTGGGTTTCTCCCTTCTTTTATGAGTTTTAATTTCTGATTCAAATTTCATTTCAATCTCCCGTGGCCGTGCTGCAATAGCGTAGGCGAATGAAGTGTTATCACCATACTCATCCCGGGATGCATTCCCCTGATTAAAATTAAATCGCTCTCTTAAGGATTCATGATACCATATATACCTTTGTGGCACACTTAAATTGGACCGCAACACTCCGGATTTATTTCTTTTTTCATACAGCCATGACAATTCTTCATACCGTGCCAGACGCCAGTTCCAGCCTCCTTGATTAAGGCCGGCAGCCCATTTTTGCGCAGCAAAACGTCCAAGCATATCAAATTCGTGAAAATAAAACTCAAGCCCGTTGATTTTGTCGAATATAATTCCATTTGCATATTTTACATATTGGCCATCTGATATTTCAATCCTGCCGTATTCAGGTTTCTCTAACTGGATAGACCCGTTTGGTACCACTTCTGGTTTAATTCTCTTTTTTTGAGCCATCGCTTTTGATTTCGGTTTTGAATAGCCTTCAAGCGGGCGTACGGCAATGGCGTGCGCAAATGAGGCATTGACCACACTACCCACTATATTTGTGTTTCCGGAAATAAAACTAAATCGATCTGTCAATGATTCCTGATACCAGACATATGATTGTGGAAGATCTAAATAGAGCCACAACACGTTGGATTTAATTCGTCTTTTATGCAGCCCCACGACTTCCTCGTAAAACGCAATGCGCCATTTCCCGCCACCCTTTTCGATACTGGTCGCCCACTCTTGAGCAGCATACCGCCCAAGCATTCCATATGGACGCACATAAATCTCAAGCCCGTTGACCTTATCAAAAATAACGCCATTGGCATATTTTACATATTGATCATCAGATGATTCAATTCTGCCGTAAGCAGGTTTCTCTAGCTTGAGAGACCCGGTCAAAACGGGTGCAGACTCTTGGGTTTTCGGCCTTGGCTTTTCATCAATCCTCTGTGGACGTACTGCAATAGCGTATGCGAAAGAGGCGCTGTCCTCACCATCCTCGATAAGTGTGTTTCCCGAAATAAAATTAAACCGTTCGGTCAACGACTCCTGATACCAGACATATTTTTGCGGCACATCTAAATTGAACCGCAACACTTTGGATTTGTAACGCTTTTTATACAGCCCTGATATTTCGTCATAAAACGCCAAGCGCCAGTTCCCGCCACCTAAATTTAGGTTGGCAGTCCATTGTTGCGCAGCCTCCCGCCCAATCATATCAAATTCGGGAAAATAAAATTCAAGCCTTTTGACTTTATCGATTATAATTCCATTCGCATGCATTACATAGTGATCATCCGAAACTCTGATTCTCCCATAATCAATTTTTTGGGGTTTGAGAGACCCGTTTGGAACTGCCTCGGGCTGCAACTTCTTTTTGTGAACTGAAGTTTTTAGTCTCAATTTTTTTCCTATTTCGTGTGAACGTACTGCAATGGTGTAGGCAAACGGGGTAGGGCCCCCATAATCCTCCATAAGTGTGTTTCCCGTAATAAAATTGAACCGTTCTGTCACTGATTCCTGGTACCAGATATGTTTTTGCGGAACATTTAAACTATACAACAACACCCTGGATTTTTGTCGCCTTTTATACAACCCCAATACTTCATCATAAAGCGGTAGGCGCCACCCTCCGCCATTCATGTATAGGCTGGAAACCCATTTTTGAGCTGCAAAACGTCCGCGGACATCAGACTCAGAAAAATAAAACTCAAGCCCGTTTACTTTATCGAGTATAATTCCATTTGCATACATCACATATTGATCATCCGAGAACCGGACTCTCCCATAAGCTGACGGCTCAGACTTTAAGGATCCGGTTAAACTGGATGCAATGGTATCTTTTTGGGGTTCTTTAGAGTGAGCACCCTCAAATATTGAAATCAGCAATAGTAAAACAATAAAAAAATTGTATTCATTCACGGGGTAACAGCATTGTTGTAAGCAATTGAAATTACATGG
>CAZLTD010000126.1:0-16329 GCA_964562385.1 uncultured Desulfobacula sp. | reverse complement strand
AATTGCTGGGTTTGGCTGCAGTGATTGCAGCTGCAAATCCCATCTGTTTTACAATGCAAAGAAACCTGAACTAAAAGCGTTTATAAAAGCTGTTGGTTATAGAGTGAAAAATCGTGTTTATAAGAAACCTTGCTGATTGAATTTACCCTGAAAGGAATAATTGAGGCCAGAGTAGAATTAAATGCAACAAGCCAAATAACGATGGGCAGGCTGCAGATGTAAAAAATATCAATTCAGAAAGTTAAAAAGGACCTAAAATGAAGAATGCATATCTTATTGGTCACATTACAGTGAAGAATAAAGATAAATGGGATGAGTACCGAAGTAAAGTACCTGCCACATTAGAACCATGGGGAGCGGAGTTGATTTTCAGGGGCACGCTTTGTTCTGTTCTTTCAGGCAGCCATGATCACAAGGATACGGTGGTCATTCGTTTTCCTGATTTAAAGGCGCTGAACAGCTGGCATTCATCTTCCGCGTATCAATCCCTTATACCTGTCAGGCAGGAAGCAGCAAAAATTGAGTTGCTGTCATATGAAGAGTGACGTAACGATTTCTAAGGAGACGTCCATGCAATGCAACTTTTGTCACAAAGAGATCACAGAGGGCGGATATGTCTGGCTCAATAAACAGTGGTGTGTCATCAGCCATGTTGAACCCAACGCTGGTGCGGGGCTGCCTCATATCTGCAACAAGTGTTCTCTCTCGCTGAGCAAAAAGGAAATAATACAGGAGCTGATGAAACAGAATCCAATGCACAAGAGCGCGGTGGCGTCGATCATTGAACGATGTAAACAAGAGGGCTTTGGAATTACCTTTTCCAACCGGGAAATTGACGACCTGATTGGCATTAAACAACCAGCGCACGGCTCACGTGAAGAGCGTGAAGAATGTGAAGAATTTAAATTCGCCCGAAAGCAGGGCCTTGATAATATTAAACGTGACCTGCTCTATAACCATCACCTGGTTTTCAGCGGCACAAAAAAAATCCAAAAAGGCAATGGCGGCTGGTGCGTTCGACAATGTTGAGATTAGCGTTTGATAACAAAGTGACGGGATTTTCCATTCGGCCTGTTAAAATGATGACCCTGATATTGGATATAAAATAGTAAAAGGATAGTGTATGACATTAGAAAGTGAATCAATATATGTTGTAGATGATGAAAGAACGATATGTGATACCTTGGAGGGTATTTTTTCTGATGAAGGATATAAAGTTGAAAAATGCTACGACACAGAAAGCTTATTTAATAAACTTCAAGATATTCCGCCGGCATTAATCTTATTGGATATTTGGCTGCCGGGAGGTGACGGACTTGATGCGCTTCCCAAGCTGTGTGAACTGTATCCTGAAACTTCGGTCATCATGATGAGTGGCCATGCCGGGCTTGATTCTGCGGTCAGATCGATCAAAATCGGGGCGTATGATTTTCTTGAAAAGCCTTTAAATGTTGATGAGTTATTAATGAAAGTTAAAGATGCTTTAAATAAAAATCAGTCAAGATCATCAAGTGCACTCATGGAGCATTCCTTAGAAAAAGCAAAACCAGACACGACACCTGGTGCGGTGGCTAAAGATTATTCCGGACAATATCAGCGAACCATCAAAAAGAGTATCGTTTTAAATGGCAATGGTCTGCTGAGTGGGAAAAATACAGGTATTATTTTAAGCCCTTTGCAGGAAAACCAGGGAATTGTTTTTAAAACATTGTCAGGACAGACGATACCTGCCCATGTAACCTGTTTAGAAAATTTTTCACATGACCTGAAACCGGGAAATTTTACGGCAAATTCTACAGTTCTTGTTGCCAACAATATATCCATTCGAACCGTAGAGCATTTAATGGCGGCGTTTTCCATGTTAGGTATCAGCAATGTTCTTATTACCGTTGAAAATGAAATTCCCAATATAGATGGGTCTGCATTGGACTTTTGTAAATTAATACTGGATGCAGAAATTATTGAACAGGCACTGCCTGTTCAAAAAATAGTTATTGATGAAAAACTGATTGTTGGCGAAGAGAATTCAAATGAAAAGTATCTGTTTGTGGAACCGTTTGACGGTTTTGAAATAGATATGCGGATTAATTATCCCGCCCCGATTTTTGAGCAGACATTCACATTCAACCCTCGAAACCAGGAATTTTGCCAAGAGATAGCGCCGGCCCGCTCTTTCAATACGTTTGAGAATATTGGTATGGCTCAAAAAATGGGGAAATTAGGTGGCGGCTATTTAGATTCACATATCATTATGCATGATGGTGTTGTTATTAATACGGAACTGAGATATCCCGATGAATTTGTGCGACATAAAATACTGGATTTAATCGGTGATCTCTACTTATTAGGATCTCCAATTCAAGGTAGGGTGGTTGCAAATATGACCTCTCACAATTTTAACCATGCTCTGGCAAAAAGAATTTATGCAGAACAAAGCAAATGAGGCTGAAATAAGTCGGATAAATAGGGGGACAGACCAAACACTATTATGAATTTGGTTATAGGGCCGACCAATGCTTTATCAAAAAGGATAAAATTGAATGAAAGTCTCAGTATGCAGTAACAGGAAAATTCTCTTACCATGCGGATTGAAGGATCTTGATTACCAGGTTGATACCTATGTGGGGTGTGAACATTATTGCTACTATTGCTATGCACTGACCGATGCTGAAACGAATTGGTCCAAAGAGATCCGGATACATGGTAATATTGTGGATCAACTAAGGAAAGAAATTAATGAAATACCGCCCCAGACAATATACATGGGTTACCAGACAGACCCTTATCAACCCTCTGAAGCTGAATTTAATCAAACCAGAAAGGCTCTGGAGCTGCTCCTTGAAAAAGGATTTTCCGCCAGTATTCTCACAAAGTCCGATTTAGTGCTCCGGGATATGGATATTTTAAAGGAGATGAAAGATGCTGCCGTGAGTGTTTCAGTGGCATTCAATGATAACCCGACACGGCGGCTTTTTGAGGCCAATACTGTGGAAACGGAAAAAAGGATTGAAGCACTTCATCAATTAAAAGAGGCCAAAATAAAGACCGGATCTCTGCTCTGCCCGGTTATCCCCTATATTACTGATCCTGTTCCATTGATTGATATGCTCACACCCTGCGCTGATGTCATATGGATATACCGCCTTAGCATTGATGACCGCTTAAGCCCGGCCTGGATGAATCTGGAAAAAATTTTCAACCGGGAATTCTCCGATTTGGTTAAAAAGATTGAGCCGGCTATATTTTCAAATGATCATGATTACTGGGCACAGCTTAGAGATGACCTTACAGCACTAAAAAATGACCGACACTTGAATTTGAATATTCATTTGTAACTTTTTCTGGTCTGAATGGGGGCCACGTTGAAAATTTTAAAGGCCTGATAAAGACCCTTGATGCTGACAGGAAAAAGTAGAGGTTCAAGAATATTCTTCAAAAGGAGTTGAAATGAACGATATCCCCGACACAATGAAAGGCGTCCAGTTAACAGGTCATGGCGATTATGACAAGCTGGTGCTGCGCACTGATATTCGGGTACCTGTTCCCGGGGCTGAAGATGTATTGATAAGAGTTGGTGCGGCCGGTGTTAACAACACCGATATCAACACCCGGACAGCATGGTATTCAAAGTCAGATGGCAGCAGCAGTGATGCAGGCTGGTCAGGGGAGGCCCTTGAATTTCCCAGGATCCAGGGTGCTGATGTCTGCGGAAGAATCGTTGCTGTGGGTGACCGTGTTGACAAGGGGCTTTTACATAAAAGGGTGCTTGTGGAGCCATGTCTCACCCACGCCGGGGGTGAAAAGTTGGCGCAGCCCTGGTATTTCGGGTCTGAATGTGATGGCGGCTTTGCCCAGTACACGGTGGTTGACGCCAGGCATGCTTATGAAATCAACAGCAGTCTCAGTGATGTCGAGCTTGCATCTTTCCCCTGCTCCTATTCCACGGCTGAAAACCTTTTGACCCGTGCCAATGTCTGTGCAAATGAGGTTGTGCTTATCACCGGTGCCTCCGGGGGAGTGGGGTCAGCTGCAGTGCAGCTGGCAAAGGCACGGGGGGCAAGAGTTTTGGGTATCACAACGCCTTCCAAGTCAGACAGGGTGCTGCGCCTTGGCGCGGTTCAGACACTTTCCAGGGATGACGATATCCTTCAAGCACCTGGAAAAAACAGTGTTGATGTTGTTATTGATCTGGTTGGGGGCAAACAGTGGCCCAAGCTTTTGGAAGTGCTGAAACCGTCCGGAAGGTATGCTGTGTCCGGGGCAATCGCAGGGGCAATGGTGGATCTGGATCTGAGAACTCTCTATTTGAAAGATTTAAGCCTGTTCGGCTGCACGGTTCTTGAGGATGCTGTTTTTAAGAACCTGGTCAACCGAATTGAAGCAGGACAGATCAAGCCTCTGGTCTCCAGCGTCTTCGCCCTTTCACAGATTGCGGAAGCGCAAAAGCAGTTTTTAACAAAACAGCATGTTGGAAAGCTTGTGATCGACTTGGCAAAGGGGGCGTCATAACGCGTCATAGCGGGTCATAACAAAGGGGGGGGGAAATCCAATGAAGATTTTTCGCTGTTTTTTAACAATCCTGATGTCAATCCACCTGGTGCTGGTTGTCGCTGCCTGCTCAAATGATGTGGATTATGAACCGCCTGCGTCAAACAGCGGGATGGCAATCACCCATTACTCGTTTGGGAAAATGGTGGTTGACGGTAAAAGCTTTGATGGTGACATATCGATTTCACCACAAGGTGCGATCAAAAACTGGTCATTTGACTACAACAGCCACCTCATCGAAGCCCGGAACTTTAAAGATCTGATTTCAAGAGATGTAAAGACCCTGATTCTCGGCATTGGATATAACTCGGCAGCGTCATTGAGCAGCGAAGCGATTGAGTTTATCGAAAAAATTAAAAGCAAAGGAATTGAGGTGAAAATTTTGAAATTGGTCGAGGGTTGGACCAAGCAAAATGCTATAACCGGCTGTTAACATTGAAAATATTTTTCGAAAACCTTGAAAAATGGCTCTTGGCGGCCCCATTTTGACCCCGAAATGGGGCTTCTACGGAAATATGATCGAACAATTCGGTGTTAAAAAGTTCAAACAAACAAATGAAGACGGATGAACCGCTTATCTGGAAACATTCGTGGTGCTGGAAAGTTAATGATTGATATTAAACTTTTTTCTAATAAAAAGGAATGGGATGCTTACGTATCTCAAAATGATCAGAGTCTATTTTCTCACCGTTATGACTGGGGGAATACCCTGGCGGCAGTCTATGATTTGCAGATTTTTCGTTTGGTTGCCAGGGACCGAAAAAAAAATGATGTCATTGTGGGTCTTCTGCCACTCATTTTTTTTCCCGCAACCGGGTTTGATGCACGGCTCATTTCTCTTCCTTACAGTGATGCAGCAGGAATTATTGCAGATAATACCAGTATTCAGGAAGAATTGCTTTTGGCAGCGCTGAAACTTGCCCAAGATCTTGGCGCGGTTCACTTGGAACTTCGTCAGTCAGGGGGGCTGGCCATCCCGGAAATAAACTTTCCGGTAACACATACCCCGAATAGGTTTAAAATCGGATTGAACCGCAATTTGCCGGCATCCGGGGAAATACTCTGGCAAAAGATTGGGGCAAAGGTGAGAAATCAAGTGCGCAAGGCAAAAAAAAGCGGGTGCAGGGTTGTTCTTGGTGGAGCAGAGCTTTTGTCTAAATTTTATATTGTTTTTTCAGAAAATATGCGGGATCTCGGATCACCTGTCCATGATAGGATGCTTTTTGAGCAAATGGCACATCACCTACCTGAGCAGTTGCAAATTCTGGCTGTAATGATAGGTGATACTCCTGTTGCAGCGGCAATGGTTTTTTCCCATAACAAAACCCTGTTCAACCCCTGGGCGTCATCACTAAGGCGCTACAGGCCTGAGTGCCCCAATATGTTGCTCTACTGGCAGATGCTATCCCATGGAATTGAAAAGAAATGCCGGCGGTTTGATTTTGGCCGTTCCTCCCCCCATGCTTCCACCTGTCGTTTTAAATGTCAATGGGGAGCAAAACAACAGCCATTGACATGGCATGTTTTTTCACAGGCTTCCCACCGATGGACGCCCGAATGTGAATCCCTTGTTGATGCCCAATGGAAAAGCATGACCATTGAGGCATCACAAAAACTCGGTCCATCCATAAGACGGTGGATCAGCCTTTGAGTAAGATAATGAACAGGATTCAATTTGCCGATATCAGGATTACGCTGCCAATGCCGATTTTTTTGGTCATTGAGGATGTTGGCTGGTGGCAGGGAGTTGACGGGTCATCCTATCAGGAGCCGTACCGTAACAATTTGAGAAGGCCTCACTGCCTCGAGGATTATCGGGTACTCACCCATCTGGCAAAAAGACTTTCAATGCAAATTGCCATCGGTATGGTGATGTGTGAATGGGACCGGACAGACTTTTTAAAAGATATCCCTGGTGCAACCTGGATGGGGAAGTCATGGAACAATAAAAAAAACAGAGGGCCACACCTCGATCTGGCCTCCCAATATTTAAATAATTATAGTCACCGGCTTGAGGTTGCCTTACATGGTGTCGGGCATGAATTCTGGCCAGGGGAGCGAATGGAACGATCAGAATTCCATGACAATGATGGTAATATGAGACCGGAAAATATTATTATCCGTCACCTTGAAGCCTTTGAAAGACTGCTTGATCAGAATCATATCTTGACTTCCCCTCGATTGTTTATTCCCCCCGCGTTGAATCATAGCTTTGGTAACGGCTCGATTCAGGCCTTGCTTAAGAGATTTGGTATCGATTATGTGACAACAAAATTTTCCAGAGCCCGTCAATTTAAAGCGCCAAAACATCCGAAAATGACCTGGGAATCAGGTGTGCTACTTCTGGATAGAGGATCGGCTCCAGTGGAATGGAGCAAGGTAGCAAGCCCTCCTGCCTGGAATGGTCCCCAGCCAATCCTGCCGCTTCATTGGGGGAACCTTTTGCATTTTCAACCGGAACGAAATTTAGAAATCGTTGATCTGTGGGCAGATATGCTGCTCCTGAATGCATCCGGCCCGGATCTTATTCTAGTTGAAGATATAGCCGCCTGTTGGCGGCAGGCTGCTGTCCATTATCTGGCTGAAATAAAAAATGAAAACACGCGTATTATAATCGATCTGAGCGGTCTGCCGGAACTTTCATCAACATGTGGTGTTTTCGTTATAAAAATACAGGGGCGACCTGATTTGTGCTGGCACTCCACAGGCGGAAAAATCCTGGAGCAAAAACAGGAATCAGAGAACATGCTCACGTTGAAACTGCTTCCTGAAGGACGGGAAAAAAAAGTTGTCATTTTCCCGGTAGACCCGATTGGGGAAATCGGGGGACATCTTTGAGAGTCGGGCGCGAGCGTCGAGAGTCGGGTAAAGTTTCCGTTCGGTCACTTTTTGCTGTAAAAGTCATTGAAAAACCTAAAAAGTATCTGATCGGAAACTTTTGATTGTTTTTTCTATACGTTTTTGGTAAAAGTATCTGATCGGAAACTTTTTATACAGGTGTCAACGTGAATCCTTCTGCAAAAATTAATAATCCTGAAGAATTAGGGCAGTATATTCTTAAAGAACGCAAACGTCTCCAATTGACTCAAAAAGAAATCTCCGAGTTTGCTGATGTCGGTCGAAAATTTATTATAGAACTTGAAAAGGGCAAGGCAACGGCCCAACTTGGGAAGGTATTTGAGTTGTTAAACAGTCTTGGCCTTGAACTTCACCTGATAAAGCGTGGAGATAGATGATTTTGGAACTTTTGAATGTTTATTTTAGACAAACCAGGGTTGGCGCTCTGAGTATAAATACCGAGCGGGTATTTTCATTTCAATATTCCAAGGAATGGCTGGAATCACCGGAATCGTTTCCTTTATCAATATCGTTACCGATGCAAAAAGATATTTTTACAGACGAAAAAGTGAAATTCTTTTTTTCTAATTTGCTGCCTGAATCCGCCGTCAGGGAATTAATCGCCAAACGGCTCGGAATTTCAAATAAAAATGATTTTGTGTTTCTCAAACGTATCGGAGGGGAATGCGCGGGCGCGATTACAATTCTGTCTGAGTCAGAAACGCCTGAATTGCCGGATCAATATACGTACCAGCCATTATCAGATGATCAATTAACGGATTTAATCAAACATCTTCCAAGGCGACCACTGCTTGCCGGCCAGAAAGGAGTTCGCATATCGCTTGCTGGGGCACAGGAAAAACTGGCGCTTTTTTATAAAGACTCTAAATTTTCTATTCCGTTAAATGGTGCGCCGAGCAATTGTATTCTAAAACCGGGCATGACACATTTTCCGTCCTCTATTCAGAACGAATGCTTTTGCATGATGCTTGCTATTGATGTTGATCTAAATGCTTCTTGGGTGTCAATTATGCGAAAAAAAGATCAAGAAGCTCTTTTAATCAAAAGATACGATAGAGTTTTGGATAATGGGGTACTCAATCGTCTTCATCAGGAGGATTTTTGTCAGGCCATGGGATTTTCTCATGAGTTGAAGTATGAGGCTGACGGCGGCCCTGGATTGAAAGCATGTTTCAATGCTGTACGGGTGTATTCCGCCAATCCGATTAAAGATTTTCAACAACTGCTCAAATGGGTGTTTTTTAATTACCTGACAGGAAATATGGATGCTCATGCCAAAAATTTGTCATTTCTTTATCAGGGGAGGCAGATCCGGTTAGCTCCTTTTTATGATTTGATGTGCACAAATATATATGAAGACCTATCACAAAAAACGGCAATGAAAATAGGTCAGGAAAACAGACCGGACTGGATTATGAAAAGGCATTGGATACGATTTGCAAAAGATATAGGGATTAACCCTGCAGTACTTGAGAAACGATTGGTAGAATTTTGTACTAAATTGATTAATACGATTGATATCTCCTATAAAGATTTCATCAGTGAATATGAACGGAACCGTATAGTTGAAGATATCATTATCGCTATTAAAAAAAGAGTGCGCAGAACACTTAAACAATTTGAATAGATTTGCAATATGATGGGGTGGAGGCGAGTTAATTAGCTGAAAAAGCAGGGATTCCGGTCACTATAGATATTTAAAATATGGGGTCTGAAGACAATAATTGAGAACAAAGAATGCCATAGCTTTTGTCGATACGGAAATTGATCCTCAAAGCGGTAGAATACTTGATATCGGAAGTATAAAGGACAATCAAGAAATCTTCCATTCCGGTTCTGCTGACAGGTTTGCCGAGTTTCTTAAGTCGTCGCGTTTTTTGTGCGGCCACAATATCATCAATCATGATTTACACTATATCAGCCATACGGTTGAAAAAACGGAAATAGATCGGGCCGATATTATTGACACGTTGTTTCTGTCTCCCCTGCTTTTCCCTGCCAGGCCCTACCATGCCCTGCTTAAAGACGATAAATTACAGACACAGGATATCAACAATCCTTTAAATGATGCCATAAAAGCAAGGGACCTTTTTCATGACGAGGTTGAAGCATTCGAGCAGGCAGACAAAGATTTACAACAGATATTTTATTTCCTTTTGCAAGACAAACAAGGATTTCAAGGTTTCTTCAGGTATCTTGGATTCCGGGCAGATGAGACAGCAGGCATTGAATCTCTGATTTTTAAAAAGTTTCATTTAAAGATTTGTGGCCATGCAGATCTCATAAAAATTATGGCAGATTTTCCGGTCGCGCTTGCCTATTGCCTCTCTCTTATAAACGCTGATGACCGCTATTCCATCACACCGCCCTGGGTATTGAAAACCTGTCCTGAAATTGAACAGGTGATGTGTCTTTTAAGGAACAGTCCATGCCTGACAGGCTGTGATTACTGCAACCGGGTATTGGATATCCACAAGGGACTGAAAAAATTTTTCACCTTTGATGCCTACAGGGCCTATGGCGGAGAAGCCTTGCAGGAACAGGCGGTCCAGGCTGCTATCGACAGGAAGTCAATTCTTGCGGTATTTCCAACCGGTGGAGGCAAGTCCATTGCATTCCAGGTGCCTGCGTTGATGAGCGGAGAAAATGCCAGGGGACTGACCATCGTCATCTCTCCTCTCCAATCCTTGATGAAAGACCAGGTTGACAACCTGGAAAAGGCAGGGATTACCGATGCCGTCACAATAAACGGCCTGCTCGATCCCATTGAAAGGGCAAAATCCTTTGAACGCCTTGAAAACGGCACAGCTTCAATCCTCTATCTTTCTCCTGAATCCCTGCGTTCGAGAACCATTGAAAATGTGATCCTGAAGCGAAATGTCGTCCGTTTTGTGATTGACGAAGCACATTGTTTTTCCTCCTGGGGACAGGATTTCAGGGTTGATTATCTCTATATTGGTGAATTTGTAAAAGAGATTCAGGATAAAAAGCATCTGGAAGACAAAATACCTGTTTCCTGTTTTACGGCAACGGCTAAGCAAAAGGTTATACAGGATATAAAGGCCTATTTTAGGGATAAACTGCAACTGAATCTTGAGGTTTTCAATTCAAGTGCGTCCAGAACCAACCTGCAATACAAGGTTTTTTTCAAAGACAATGAAGCGGAAAAATATCATGCACTCAGGAATTTGCTTGATCAAAAAAAATGTCCCACCATTATTTATGTTTCAAGAACCTACAGGGCTTTTAAACTGGCACAAAGGCTGACGGAAGACGGGTACCATGCAAAACCCTATCACGGCAAGATGGACAAAAATGAGAAAATGGAAAACCAGGATGCATTCATAAGAGGTGATGTTGAGATCATGGTTGCCACATCTGCTTTTGGTATGGGGGTAGATAAAAAAGATGTGGGCATGGTTATCCATTATGAAATCTCTGATTCTCTTGAAAACTATGTCCAGGAGGCCGGGCGGGCAGGAAGGGATGAAAATATCACAGCTGACTGTTACGTTCTGTTTAATGAAGAGGATCTTGGCAAGCATTTCATCCTTTTGAATCAGACTAAGCTGAATGTCAGGGAAATCCAGCAGGTCTGGAAAGCAGTAAAGGATCTTACCCGTTTCCGTTCAAAAGTGTCAAATTCAGCCCTTGAAATTGCAAGAAAGGCCGGTTGGGATGATAGTATTGCCGAGATAGAAACACGGGTGAAGACGGCCATCGCAGCACTTGAAAATGCGGGCTACCTCAAGCGGGGACAGAATATGCCCAGGATATATGCGAACAGCATCCTGGCGAAAAACGCCCAGGAAGCCATTGACCGGATAACTACATCAAAAAGGTTTGAGGAAAAGCAGAAACAGCACGCGGTAAGGATCATCAAAAAGCTGTTCTCAAGCAAAACCAGAAAACAGGCCAATGATGAGGCGGCTGAATCAAGAGTGGATTATATCAGTGACCACCTGGGGATCGTAAAAGAAGATGTCATTAAAATCATCACCCAGCTGAGAGAAGAAAAAATACTGGCAGATGCCATGGACCTGACGGCATTTATTAAAAAGGGGGAAAAACAGAATCGTTCTCTGGGTATTGTGCAGGCTTTTGCAGACCTTGAAAATTTTTTATTGACCTGTGTTGAACAACAGGAAACTATTTTTCATATCAAAGAGCTCAATGAGCAGGCAGAAGAAAACGGATGCAGAAATGTTAGTCCCGCCCACATTAAAACAGTCATTAATTTCTGGGTAATCAAAAACTGGATAAAGAAAGGCCATCATGAACATTCGAAAAATAGGTTTGCGGCAACTTTAACCCAGCCACAAGATGTGTTTAAACATAAACTTGAAAAACGGCATACACTTGCCCGGTTTATTGTTGAACTGCTTTATGAAAGAAGTAGAAAACAGATCGCTGAAGACATTACAGGAAAATCCGGTGAGGATAAATTCACTATTGGAGAGGGTCTGGCACTGATTGAGTTCTCAGTGCTTGAACTAAAGGCTGCCTATGAAAGTGCTGAATCTCTTTTCAGGCAAGAGACCTCGGTTGATGAAATTGAAGATACCCTGTTCTATTTGTCCAGGATAGGTGCGATCAGGATCGAAGGCGGTTTCCTGGTTGTCTACAACAGGCTGACAATTGAAAGACTGGAAAAGGACAACAAAAAACGATATAAAAACCAGGACTATAAACAACTGGGGAAGTTCTACGAAAATAAAGTGGCGCAAATCCATATCGTGGGCGAATACGCCAGAAAAATGATCAGCGATTATAAGGCAGCCCTACAGTTTGTGGAAGATTATTTCCAGTTGAATTATGCCTCTTTTCTTCGCCAGTATTTTAAAGGCAGCCGGGGAAATGAAATCAAAAGAAATATTACTCCGGGCAAATTCAGACAGCTTTTCGGGGAGCTTTCTGCTGCCCAGTTAAACATAATAAAAGATAATAAAACGCAATACATGGTGGTTGCTGCAGGGCCGGGAAGCGGCAAGACAAGGGTGCTGGTTCATAAGCTGGCATCTCTTCTTTTAATGGAAGATGTAAAACATGAGCAATTGCTAATGGTTACGTTTTCAAGGGCGGCTGCGACAGAATTCAAGAAACGGCTGATATCCCTGATCGGTAATGCTGCAAATTTTATCGAAATAAAGACATTTCATTCCTATTGCTTTGACCTGCTTGGCAAAATCGGAAGCCTTGAAAAATCGAGCGATATTATCAGAAAGACAATTACAAAAATTAAAAACAGACAGGTTGAACCCGCCAGGATTGCCAAAGCAGTCCTTGTGATTGACGAAGCCCAGGATATGGACGCAGATGAATATGCCCTGATCAATGTTCTGGTCGAACAAAACCAAGACATGCGCATCATTGCTGTGGGAGATGATGACCAGAATATTTATGAATTCAGGGGATCCAGCTCAAAATATCTTGAACAGCTCATTGCAGACAAAAGCGCAGTCATGCATCAACTTGTTGAAAATTTCCGAAGCAAGAATAATCTTGTTGAATTTACAAACAATTTCGTTAAAAAGATCAGTCACCGGTTAAAACAAGACCCCATTATCGCCAGACAGGCAGACTGCGGGAAGGTAAAAATCGTCCAATATAAAAGCCGTCATCTTATAGCCCCCCTGGTTCAAGACCTTATTTGCACCAGGCTTAAGGGGACAACCTGTGTCCTAACCCACACCAATGAAGAGGCCTTGCAGGCAGAAGGCCTGCTGTTTGAAAACCAAATGCCGGCAAAGCTGATCCAGACCAATGAGGGGTTCAATCTTTATCATCTTTTAGAAATCAGATACTTTCTTGATTTACTCAATTTTCGGGAAGACACTTTTGTCATCAATGACGCGTTATGGAAATCTGCCAAAAGCAGGTTGTGGCATGAGTTCAAAACCAGCTCGAAAATGGATATCTGCGTTAAAATTATCAAAGGATTCGAGGTGGCCAATCCCCAGAAAAAATATAGATCGGATTTTGAAGTATTTATCAGGGAATCTAAACTGGAAGATTTTTCAGAAGAACCCAACGACGCCATTTTTGTATCCACCATGCACAAAGCCAAAGGAAGAGAGTTTGATAATGTTTTTTTAATGCTTGATAATTTTGATCTAACAAATGATGAAAAAAAGCGATTGCTGTATGTTGCCATGACACGGGCGAAACAGAACTTGATAATCCATCTGAACGCAACCTTTATGGATGATATTTCAGTTCAAAAAATGGAACGGACCAAGAATAATGAAAAACTATTCCCTCCGAATCAACTGGTTATGCATTTAAGCCATAAGGATATCTGGCTTGATTACTTTATCAACAGGCAGCATCAGATTTCACAGTTGAAAAGCGGAGACGGATTAATCGTTCGTGAAAAACGCTGCCTGGACAAAAAAGGTGTCCCTGTATTAACATTTTCAAAATCGTTCTCAGACAAACTAAAGACATTCCGCAAAGCCGGGTATACACCCATCCGGGCTGTTGTTAATTATATCGTCTACTGGCAGAAAGAAGATTCAGAAAAGGAAATACGAATAATCCTGCCCGAACTTTATTTAAAAAAGCCGGTGACTGATATAACGGGATCGGCCGCGCCGCGTTAAACAGATGAATGGAAATGGGCCTTTCAAAACTTACAGCAACCATTTTACAGAAATACCCGGGCTGGGAATGTCCCGCTGTCGTTTGGTACCGCGTTTTTTCGCATTTACTATACTGATTGGGTTGTATGTCGATTCTTTTTATTGACGAATAAAAACGGATCTATTATCTTGTTTACATCCATTCAGTCCCCCTACCAAATAAGCAATATCCTCTTATCTAAGTTAATTTTTTACCCCTTTTGTTCCTGCCTGTTTTAAAAATCCGAACGTTTCCGGCCATTATTAAAGTGATTCTCAAAAAAATATTCTCAAAAAAATCAGATATGAAAAGAATCACCACAAGGCAAATCGATTGTCACTCAACGGGTTTTAGAATTTAAGTGAAAGAAAACAATATTCGTGTATTGGAATTTATTTCTGCGATTTGCTGTGAATATTATAATTCAAAAAAGGAGATGAAACATGAATTCTGAAACAATGTCCCATGAAAGCCAGGTGATGCAATACGTTTTAGGCAAGTGGATAAGCAAACCACTTCATGCTGCTGTAAAACTTGGAATCCCGGACATCCTTGTGGAAAAAGATCACGGCATTGAAGATCTTTCTCAAATGACAAAAACGCTTCCCGATACGCTTTATAGGTTAATGAGAGCGCTGTCATGTGTTGGGATTTTTGCTGAAAAACAGAACCGTGTTTTTAGGAACACGCCTTTAAGCGAATGTCTTACCCGGGGTCGTTTGAAATCAGCCGCCCTTATGTTCCACGCATCCTGGCACGACAGAATGTGGGACAATCTTTTGTATAGTTTGCAGACAGGAAAACCGGCATTTGAAAAAGTATATGATATGCCTGCTTTTGAGTGGTTTAAAGAAAATCCCAAAGCGGCCAAAATATTTCACAAGGCCAATTGCTTTAAAGCGGGTTTCTCCCATGGCGTGATTGCCAAGGCGTACGATTTCACAGGGATAAAAACGCTGACGGATGTGGGGGGGGGCGGACTTGGAGGGCTCATGATAGAGATTCTTAAAATAAACAGTCATATGAATGGAATTGTGGCCGAGCTTCCTGAAACCGCTGCCCGTGTTGATGAAATCATTAAAACAGATCACCTTGAAAACAGGATGCGTGCTGTTGAATGTGATTTTTTTAAAAAAATACCTGGCAACAGTGATGCCTATCTGTTTTCACATATCCTTCATGACTGGCCTGATGACAAGTGCATAACAATTTTGGAAAACTGCCGAAAAGTGATTGCGCCTAACGGAAAACTTCTCATTGCAGAGGATATTATCCCTGAGGGCAACAGCTTTTGTGTCGCAAAACTCCTTGACCTTGAAGTGCTCTTGATGGGCGGTGGCCGGGAACGAACTGAGGAAGAGTTCAAAATCCTTTTGAAAAAATCGGGTTTCCGGCTGCCGCAGATAATTCCCACAAAAGAAAATATATCCATCACTGAAGGTGTTCCTGAATAGAACTGAGGGATCATTTGCAAAACAGATTCTCGTTTATATAAAACTGGGCTTGCACAGACAGCTTTCTTGAGTCTATATAAGGAATACAAAGGCTGTTTTTTATCATTTAATTTCTTGTATAAGGATGGACACAATCCGTTCTCGGGAGGCAAAAATTGGATAATCAAATTGCAAAACTTACCGGCCATTATATTGTCTGTGGGTATGGCAGGATCGGCCGGCTGCTGACACAATACCTGATCCAGAAGTACAACAACGTGGTGGTCATTGAAAAGGACGGGAGTCACGAAACCCGGCTGGATGAAGATGGTGTCCTCTACCTGATCGGGGAAGCCGCTGATGAAAAGATGTTGATCCGGGCCGGTATAGAGCGCTCTGCCGGGATTATTGCCGGTGTGGGCACAGATGATGAGAATGTTCTGCTTGTTAAGCTGGCAAAGCAGGTGAATCCAGATCTTTTTGTTGTGGCCCGGGCATCCCGGAATTCATTCAAGAAAACCCTGGAAGAGGCAGGGGCCGACAAGGTGATATCCCCCTACGAGATAGGTGCGCGGCGCATCGCCCACGCGATTTTGAGACCTACTGTCATTAAATTTCTTGAAACAGCCTTTAACGATGAGTCAACCGAGTTTCAATTCGAAGAAATTCGTGTCATGCCGGGAGCAAAGCTTGCCAATGTCAGCCTGATTGACTCCGGGATAAGGCAACAGATGAATCTGATTGTTATTGCCATACAGGATAAAAACGGGGAAATGGTTTTTAACCCTAAAGCAGATACAAAATTTATCATTGGGGATACTATTGTTGTCATGGGGAGTGCAAAGAGCATCAAACAGTTTGAAATCCT